>JALHOI010000218.1 GCA_022843085.1 Pseudobdellovibrionaceae bacterium | reverse complement strand
TAGTTGTTTTTTTAATCGGGGCATTATTCCTGAGACTCAAAAGAAGTACGCCGTCGTGAGACCCGAGTCGCTCATCGACCGGTTGACAAAGATCGTCGGCGCAGAACACATCTTTTTCGATGAAAGCGCTCGCCGCGAAGTTTCGAAAACGACAGAAGTCGAGATGCGAACTTGTTCAGCTGTCGTGTACCCCGGCTCAACACAAGAGGTGCAAGCGGTTTTCGAAGTGGCTTCGCTTTCTCGAACGGCGGTCTGGCCGTTCTCGGCAGGAAAAAACTGGGGCTACGGTACGAGAAATGCGCTCGAGGACGGCGCGATTGTTTTGATGTTGAGTCGCCTGAACCGAATTCTCGAAGTCAACTCAGAGCTTGCTTTCGCCGTGCTTGAACCCGGCGTCACGCAGTTGCAACTTCACGAGTATCTCGAGAATCACCACCCGCACTTGATCGCAGACTGCACCGATTCTTCACCATTCGGTAGTGTTGTCGGAAACTCGATCGAACGCGGTTACGGTTATACTCCGTCGGGAGATCACTTTGCTCAGCTGTGCGGGCTTGAAGTCGTGTTGCCGACAGGTGAACTCATACAAACCGGCGGTGGCGATCTGGGGCCTAGTCGAACATGGAACACACACAAATGGGGTTACGGTCCGTCGATCGACGGAATCTTCAGTCAAAGTAACTTCGGCGTGATTGTGAAAGCGGGTGTGTGGCTGCGTCCGAAGCCCGAGCACCTTGTCCTGTTCACGATTGACATTGCCGAAGAAAAACTTCCCGCGGCGATCGAGGGGCTTCGAAAACTCGCGCTGAGTGATGTCATCAAATCGCACGTCCACATCGCCAACGCATTTCAAACACTTTCGCTCGTCGCAAAGTATCCAGAAGCTGAAAAAAAAGCAGGGCGGCCGATCAGCCTGGCCACGCAGAAAGAATTGCAGCTCGACTTTGGAATTCCAGATTGGACGGCCGTTGGCGGTCTTTACGGCTCAAAAGCCATTGTCATGGCGAATATTCGAACTTTGAAAAAGACACTCAGCCCACTTGGCGAAATTCGTTTTTTTGACGAGTCGACAGTTCGTCAATCGACGAAGCTCGTGCGGCTTTGGCGCGAGTCGAACGGCCGCGGAGTACGAGGCCTTTTGGCGCGAATCGTGAAATCGCTGATTACAAAAAAAGATTTCTCTCTCGTCGCCCTGCTTCCGGAGATGTACGGCGTTCTTCTTGGTAAACCGACGTGGCAGGTACTGAAGTCGGCTTATTTTAAAACGGATCTCACGCCGGCCGATCGCGATTTAGACCCTGCTCGCGATGGCTGTGGCGTCATTTGGATGGCGCCTGCCGTGCCAATGTCGAGGAGCGAAATCGAAACCGCCCAGAAGCTCGCAAGCTCGCTGTTTGACAGACACGGATTCAACCTTTCAGCCTGTTTCACGATGATGAATCAACGAACATTGTTTTTTCTAGTAGGCATTTTCTTCGATCAAAACAATACAGAAGAAAAAATTCGTGCTCAACGGCTCTACGAAGATCTTCACCATGAGTTTTCGAACAAAGGCTTTCAGCACTATCGCGGCGGAGTCTCGGACTGGCGCGCTCGCCAAAAGAACACCGAAACGGTTTCAGCCACGCGGCAATTGTTAAGCGACCTAAAAAAAGTGGTCGACCCAAACGATATTTTAGCGCCATCCCGCTATCGGTAAGCCACGGCTCTGACCTAATGTTTGGGGCCGCCGACAATTTTAATGCCGGTCCAATTGAGATCGGCATTCTGCGACCCTTATTCAACCGGACTTCGACTTAAGTCTGGTGGCTTTCGTGTCGGTATCGTCGGGCGCGGGGGATCGGGTAAGAGTACGCTCTTTCAAGCGCTGGCGATTATTCCGCAAGATCCGACGCTCTTCATGGGAACACTGGGCTCGAATCTCGATCGAACAAGTCCAGCCCAAAAGCACAATCATCTGATCGCGGCAGAACAAAAAGTCACCGGGCGCGCACAAATACCGCGCTTTTGTTGACGCGCGAAATGCTGATCAGACAGCGATAACGAATGCAGTCTTGTCATTGCGTAAGGCTGGAGAGTTGAAATGCTTGCGTTATTAATACACGGTTCGTCGGATCCATTATTCACCGATCGGAGGTCTGCACTCGTATTCGTGTTTTTTAGCGCCGGCTGCCTCTTTCAGAGTTTGCTTAAGGTTGAGAATGTCGACCGTTCTCGTTCGTACATCGCGAATGTTTCTCGCAAACGCGGTCTGCTCATTTAATTCCAGCGCGCGTTTTGCTGATCGTACACGTAGCCTTCGGCTTTCATCGCATCAACGATATCCAAAACCGATTCGCCCATCGATGTCACGGCCTGGCATTTTTCTGATTCAGGCGTTCTCTTAAGAATGCGATCTCCCGAATCGCGATCGGCAACGCTTCCGGGGCAACTGACGTTTCTCGAAACATAGATCTTTCCATCGGCCTGCAGTTTTTTGGCTGCCGCAAGCGTCAGCGTCTGGTTCGCGTTAAGAACGGGAGTTACCTGCATCCAGCCGCTCGGCTCGGAGAGGTTCGGTGCGTAACCCTGCTCGGCGAGTACGATCATCCGTAGAAAGTCGTAGAGCTTTCCGGTGCGGATGACTCCGCTGTAGTCGGCGAGATTCCTAGCAAGCATCGGTACGCTCTCGATGAGTGCATCTCGGGTGGTCAACTGATTGTTGAGATGAATCCATTCGGTTGTTACCTTTAAAAATTCGGTGGCTGACTTAACTTCTCTTCCGCCGGCAGAACCGAGTAAAATCATATATTGCTGACTCTCGAAGTAGCATCGATCTGCCCGGTAATCGATGCCGCCGGTACGCATGGCCGGGGCTTGGCATTCAGTCGAGGCGTTGCTGACTCGTCCCAAGAACTTTTCTTGAAGCCACCACTTTCCGTCCGGCAGCACGTGGGCGTACACCATGTTGACCTTCGAATAGTCGGGAAGTTCGAGAATAAAGAAAGCCGAGTCGCCGGGCGCTTTCAAAGTTTGCCCGATTTCCGTCGCAAGACTATTTCGACCGGTCGGAGAATAGAGTCGCTCGATCGCGCCGCCTTTTTTTCCTGCGACATCCAGTAAAATGATCTGGTTCTGCGCCTTCGCGACAACACCCACGGATAGGCTGGTGAAAGTCAGTGTGCCGATAAACAATCGCGTAGCCATTGAAGGAACGGACAGGTGTCGAAATTTTCGCATTTCATTTTCCTTTAAGATTTGGCAGTGGTAACCGGGGCGAGATTGAGATGCTTAACATTTCTCGTCACAGATCAATATAGGAAATACTTCACTGCCTGGCTTAGTAAGGGTGTTCTTTAAGAGCAGTTTGGCGGGTGGGGTTCGCATCCGGCCCAACTTGGCAGGAGGCGGCCGCTGCAAAGGATCATTCGTTCCCAGTTGATCCTCTCGGGTTTGCCGGTACGAACTTGCACTTGCAGTTGAGTCACACGATGCCAGCCCATCTTACTCTCGATCGGCATCCGTTTCGCGCACCAGTTGTCATGAGCGCAGCGGCGCAATTCTTGAAATTTGTCAAAGCGCGATATGCGGTTTTCGTTCTTAAAACAATGGATTCGAATTGAAGATTGTCGCAGGCCGATTAGCGGCACAGAGATGATAAAGATTGCTCGTCAGGATCTGAGAGGCAGAAGTAAAGATGAAATACAAAGTGTTCAGTATCGCTCTTCCAGTTCTAATCGCGGGTTGCAGTGGCAGTTCAGGAGGCGGCAGTGCTAGTGTCACGACCCTCCACAACGCCGCCGAATGTCCGAACCTTCTTGGAAAATATCAAATGGCTTCGAACGCCGACGTGATTGCTGAAGTCGGCCGAAACACAGCCGGGGAAACCGTCCTCGTGTTCGACTCGTCGAGTCCGTTGACGATCAATGGAAAGGAACAAATTGATAATGGCGGTAGATCGAAAGTGACTGCGACGTGTTCGCAAGGAGCAATCAAGTTTCAAGGATCTGACGATGGCGTTGAGCGGTTGGGTACTCTAAAGACCAAGGGCGAAGGCTTCGTCATCGAACTGCAAAAGCCAGAGGTCATGACGATTGAGTACATGCCGTTCGCGAAAAAGGGAGAGACCAAAGTTCAAAGCGCTGAAAAATTGGAACAATCGCTCCTTCCGGATCTTGTCACTCAGATAACCTTCAAGGTTAAGACTGCACGGACCAATCAAAATGCGGCCAGTTTCAATTTTAGTGAAGGTCGCTACATCGGTTCAGAGACGCTCGAGGATGGCGCGTACTGCGGATTCGTCTCAAACGACATGAATGTACAGACCTACCGCCTTGAGGCGCGAAGCTACGTTGGAAAGTCCTTAGGCGACAGGCACGGAGGATGGACCTGGCTGAACTTTGATTCAGCAACCCAAGGTGATGGCTTGGTCGATTACTTCGCCTGTGTCCTCAAAGAAAATCGTGAATACAAAAGGGATCTCACTCTGGCGGAAGTTCGCAAGGCGGTTGGCGACGAAGTTGAGATCGAAGTTGTCACTAGATAGCGTTGCTCTTCTGGAGGGCGGGTTTCTGCCAAAAACACTACGTTTCCGCCACTCGCGCGGACTCATTCGCTCAGATCCAGAATTCGAAGCGCGGATTTTCGCCGCGAATCATCTCGCGAGGTTGTCGCGGGGAATTCATTTTCCTCCGATCAACAACACGAGTCTTTCCCGCCCCCTCCCGCTCCAGACAAAAAAATAGGGCGCTAATATGAGCGCCCGTGAAAAAGAAGCTGTTAACACGAGAAAAAGCCGTTTGGAAAACGAGCTCTTCTCGTTTGATGGCGGAACGCACCGCTTCTTCGCTGTGAAGAATTGTTGCGTCATTGGCCAATGAAAAGGGGATCCAATCAAACCCATAGACCTTCTTAAGATCTTAGTTATCGACGCTAAAAAATTAAGGAGAAGAGGCGATGGATCCCAGTTAGGAATCTGCTTTTAATTTTATTTCTTTGCCAGAACTGAAAGTACTGACGCATTTGCGAAGTCATAAATTTCGAACATATTATAAAAGCAATGACAGCGTGAATGTGGCCACTTTCCAAATTGTTGAGCATGTCCCCATGCGAGACCGGCCCAGAACGCCTAGGTTAGGTCGAAGTCGCGGATCTGTTCACGCCGTTCTGCTACTCGGCGCACTTAAAGATGGAGCCGAGTTTTCAAATCGCCAATAGTCATTTGCTCAATCTTGTTTCGGGGAAAATCCAGTTTATAGAGATTTGGTCGCCTCCATCCACGACGAAACGCTTTCGCTACTTTTCGGGGTGAGATGAGAAGGCCGATTAAAAATGTCATCGGGGGATAAATCCACCCCATCCAATATTTGAGGGTAAAACCTGAAGCAAGTTCCCAAGCCGCAATTTCGCCTTCGCCTGTCCAAGAGGTGTCGTAACCCGTCAGTATGTGAGTAAGATCATGCAGATAAATCGCTCGTCGGCGTTGCTCGAAGTTCGGTATCGGAATTCGAATTGGACCTATGCGAACATAAAACCATTTTGCTGTTAAGAAATCCGAATCAAATTCTTGGGACCTGTAGTGCTCCTGGAGGGCGGCTTTCACGGTCGTATTTGGATTCATCATATCGTAGAGGTCTAGTTTGGATTCAGCCAATCCCTACATCAAGCAAAAACGCAGTGAAAGCCTGAGGCCGAAACGATACAGGTAACCAAACAGGCAACCAGACAGACAACCAATTAAAAAACTGACCGGACAGTCGGGTTCTTCACGATTCAGAGTGGAATGCGGTGAGTTAAAAAGCTGCTGAGGCATGGGCCTTTTGGTCGGTAAGATTTTGTTACTACGCAAGATTTTATCGATTGGAGACCCATGCTCA
>JALHOI010000217.1:1789-5870 GCA_022843085.1 Pseudobdellovibrionaceae bacterium | reverse complement strand
CAATTGTTTCTTTTTAAATCGAACGACTCCGCCCGCCGACAGCGGATCTGGAATCAGATCTTCGACGACTTTCGGGTAAGATTTTTTCAGATTCTCGATGAGGCTGGCCACTTCTTGTCGGCCTAACAACTCGTGGGCATGGGTTCGAATAATTTCGGTGATATGGGTTGCCATCACGGTCGGAAGATCAACCACAGTGTACCCGGCGAGCTCGGCCTCTTCGCGCGATGACTTGCCGATCCAAAGTGCATCGAGACCGAACGCAGGTTCTCGAGTTGCGATGCCGTCGACTCGAGCTTTCGTGTTTCCCGGATCCATCGCCAACAGATAGTCGGGGCGAAGTGTTCCACCACCAACTTTGTTGCCCTTGATTAGAACACGGTACTCACCGGGTTCGAGCTGCAGATTGTCGCGAATGTGGATACTGGGAACAATGATTCCCATGTCGAGAGCGAACTGCTTTCGAATTGAGACGATCCGCTCAAGCAAATCTCCGGACTGCTGGCTTTCGACGATATTGATAAGCCCGTAGCCGACTTCGAGTTCGACCATGTCGAGTGGAAGCAATGTTTCGACACGTTCCTTTTCAGGCTTGGCTGCGGCTTCGTCGACGATTCTCTTTGATTCGACTTTCGCTTCTTTTTGGTACCGATCAACCATCCAGCCAATTCCGCCGAAACCGCCTGCGAGAAGGAAAAATGGAATTCCAGGCAGCCCCGGAATCATGCCGAGAAAGGCGATAACTCCGCCACCGATGTACATCGCCCGCGGATTCATAAACAGCTGGCCGACAACTTCAGTTCCCATATCATCTTCTGACCCAGTTCGAGTCACGATGATACCGGCTGCAGTCGAAATGATGAGCGCAGGAATTTGAGTGACCAAACCATCACCGATTGTGAGCTTGGTGTAGGTTTGAAGTGCTGTCGCGATATCGAGACCGTGTTCGAGCATGCCGATCAAGAGTCCGCCGACAATATTCACGACCATGATCAAGATGCCGGCGATTGCATCGCCGCGAACGAACTTTGAAGCACCGTCCATCGCACCGTAGAAATCGGCTTCGCCTTCGATCTCTTTACGGCGCTTGCGAGCTTGTTCTTCGTTGATCAGACCAGCATTCAGATCGGCATCGATCGACATCTGTTTACCAGGCATAGCGTCTAACGTGAATCGTGCGGCGACTTCCGCAACGCGCCCCGAACCCTTTGTGATGACCACAAAGTTGATGACGATCAAAATCATGAAGACAATGAAACCAATAATGTAGTTATCGCCAACAACGAAACTTCCGAACGCGTGAACGACTGCGCCCGCAGAAGATTCTCCGTTATGGCCTTCACTTAAAATCAATCGTGTTGTTGCGACGTTAAGAGACAGTCGAAACAGCGTCGTCAGAAGCAGAAGACTTGGGAAAACAGAAAAATCGAGCGCTTTTTTCGCATACAGCGCGACGAGCAGAATCAGAATCGAGCTCGACAAACTTAACGTCAAAGCCATGTCGAGCAGAACAGGTGGAAGCGGTATGATCATGACTGCGAGGACCGCGAGAATCGCTATCGCAATTAGAAGATCAACGTTTTTTGCATACTTCTCAAAACGTTTGAGAAATTGAAAAATCGCATCCATCAGGCCCGGCCCTTCTTCTTAAGTCGGTACACATATGACAAGACTTGCGCGACGGCCGTAAACAGTTCTCGAGGAACCGTGTGGCCGATCTTTAGAGTTTTGAAAATTGCGCGTGCGAGTGGCTTGTTTTCCATGACGGGAACCCCGTTTTCACGCGCGATTTCTTTGATTCGCTCGGCGATGTAGCCGCTACCCTTCGCAATCAGGCGAGGTGCGGCCATCGTGTTGGGGTCGTACATCAAAGCGCATGCAATGTGAGTCGGGTTGGTGACGATGACGTCAGCCTTTGGAATATCCTTCATCATTCGCTTGTTCGACATCTCGCGCTGGATACGTCGAATTCGCGCTTTGATCATCGGATCACCTTCGCGCGATTTGTGTTCTTCTTTGACCTCTTGCTTTGACATGCGCATCTGTTTTTCTAAGTCGTAGCGCTGAAAGAAATAATCGCCCGCCGCGATCACGGCCAAAAAGATTCCGAGACCCGCGAGAAGTTTAACTGTCAAAGAGCCGGTGTACGTCATGATCTGCTCGATCGAAAGACTCGAAAGGCGAGGCAGTACTTGCAGCTCGTCTTTAATGAGCCAATAAACAGTTGCAATGACGAGAACGAGTTTGATTAAAGACTTCAGTCCCTCGACTAACGACTTCATGCTGACGATGCGCTTCAATCCGTTGATCGGGTTCAGCTTTTCAAGGTCGAAGTTCAGGGCTTCTTCGTTGTATAGAAGTCCGACCTGAACAACGGTCGAAATGATCGAAAGCAAAAGCAACATCAAGATGATCGGACCGCCCAGTAAGGCCATCTTCGTCAGAACAAAAAAGACGATTGGACCAAACTGGTTTGTCTTCACTGCATCGACAAGGTTTGGTCCCAAAGTGTATGTGAGTAATTCTGAAACCTGCTGCAGCGAAAAGCGAGCGAGACCCCAAAGAAGTAAGGCCGAACCGAGAAGCCCCAGCACGCTTGCAAGTTCACGCGTTTGCGCGACTTGACCGCGTTTACGGAAATCATCGCGACGCTGCTGCGTGGCCTCTTCCGTTTTTTCCTGCTGATCGTCTGACATCTACAGCCCATCCTGGGTTGTTAACTGAGAACGAGACCTCATCCTAAGGCCCGCTCTTACCGCGCCGACTTTCGTCGACTAGAGTGATCGCATCATCCGAAACAAAAGATCAGTGAAACTGACCATGTCGCGGTCGAGGATCATAAACAATGCCGGAAGAGTGACGATCATAACGATCAGTCCAGCCATGATATTGACTGGGAGTGACGTTACCAGAACGTTAATCTGCGGCACGGCACGGCCAATGATACCCATTGCAACGTTAAGGAAGAAGATAACGACCATAATTGGCGCCGCCATCTTTAATCCTGAAACAGTCACAGCTTGAATCATTTCAATGCCGCCCCTCTGATTACTAAAACCAGCAAGATCAATGCCCGTAGGTGAGATTGGGATAATCGTAAAGCTCTCGACCATCGCCGAGATAAATGTGTGGTGCGCGTTCAATCCTAAAAAAAGTAGCGTCAAAAGTACGACATAAAACTTCTCAAGGACTGGGCTCGACTGGCCCGACGCTGGGCTAAACACAGTTGCGCTTGCGAGGCCCATCGTAAGAGCAATGAGGTGACCACCGCATTCGACCGCGAAGAAGAGAAGCCTAGTTGAGAAACCTAAGAGTAATCCAATCAAAACCTCTTTGGACGCCAGCCAAAAAAGACCGGTGTCGTACGTTTGGCCAACGAGGCCCGCTCGAGGAATAATCGAAAAGATGCAAAAGGTAACTGCGAGAGCGAACAAAATTTTAATGTGTGGTGGCATGCTGAATTGTGAAAATACCGGCCACGTCATAAAGAAAGTTGAGACCCGCAGAAGCGCGAGTCCAAAAATAAGAATTTCTACTTCATTTATTTTGAACGGAGCCATTGCGATAGCTCCTATTCGCGAACGAAAATGGCCATGTTTTCGAACAGAGCGACCGTGTATTGCGACATCACGTCGATCATCCATGGTCCGGCGAGTACCAGTACGACACCCATGATGATCATCTTAGGTACAAAGGTTAACGTCGCTTCGTTGATCTGTGTAATCGCTTGGAAAATAGAAACGATGAGACCGACGATCAGAGCCGCGCCAAGAAGAGGAGCCGATACCATTGCAGTTGTCTTGAGCGCTTCTTGCCCCAGTTTCATCACAAGTTCTTCAGTCATGTCGTGTCGCTCCGCCCTCCGGGCTACGCTGCTTCGCGCACGTCTGCGCGAAGATTAAAGACCTTCAAAAAATCTTAGCCGAAACTTTTCACCATCGAACCGATCAACAACGTCCAGCCGTCGACGAGAACAAAGAGCATAATCTTAAAGGGCAGAGATATGACGACCGGAGGAAGCATCATCATACCCATCGCCATCAACACACTTGCGATGACCATGTCGATAACAAGAAAAGGA
>JALHOI010000217.1:0-1779 GCA_022843085.1 Pseudobdellovibrionaceae bacterium | reverse complement strand
AGATTACGAAGCCGATCTGAAATGCAGTTTTAAGCTCTGAAATAATAAATGCGGGAACGAGCACGGTGGTCGGGACGTCCTGTCGCGTTTTCGGCGTTTCCATCTTCGCAAGTTTCACGAAAAGCCCGAGGTCGCTATCGCGCGTCTGACTAAACATAAATCGTCGAAGAGGAACAAGCGCTTGTTCCATTGCGACTTCCTGATTGATTTTATTGGCGAGAAACGGCTGAAGTGCGTTCGTATTAACTTCATCAAACGCCGGTCGCATAACAAAAAACGTAAGAAATAGCGCAAGACCAACAAGCAACTGATTGGGCGGCATCTGCTGCGTTCCGAGTGCCTGCCGCAAAAACGAGAGTACAATGATGAATCGAGAGAACCCGGTCATCATGATGAGAATCGCCGGCGCAAGTGTCAGCACCGTCATCATCAAGATGATTTTCACCGTATTAACAACTTCTTGCGGGTTGTTGGTGGTCTTGAAGCCGAGATTGACCGACGGAAGTGTGACCTGCGCCTCGGCAAATCCAGAGAAAATCAAAGCCGGTACTGCGGCAAGAAGGCCAATAAGACCGCCGCGCACCCACGCGCTCGTGACGACTTGGCTATTTTGGTCGATCTTGACCGACATTAAGCATCTCGCCCGTTGCGAGTTCCGGGATTACGGCCTGCCGTATTACGCAAACCAAATCGCGTGCTGACCATGTCGCGTACGTCGTTCAAACCCTTCATCGCAAAATTTTCGGGTTCGCCGTCAAACCCCTCGTCGGCAAGCGCTTGGCGAGCTTCGGCAGCGGTTTCGTCGTTATCGAGTTCATCGACAAAATTGCGAGGAACATGCCCAGGAACTTCATCGTCGATCAAAGCCAGAGTTTTCAACATTGAGATATTTTGATCAGTGATTCCGATCAAGATCGCTTCTCCAGCAACTTGAATTATCGCGAGACTCTTCTTGGGACCAAGGTGATGCTGGGTCAAAATTTGAATTTTTGTCGGACTCGCAACATTCTTTCCTCGTCGCGCAGCCCAGCGTTTAAGTCCGAAGAGTGTCGCACCTAGAAGCGCACAAATTACGAAAAGCGTCATCACAAGACGTTCAAGACTTGAACCTGCAGCTTTTTTTACCTCGGACTTATCGGTGAAAACCGGTATCTCTGACTCGGGCCGTTTGTCTTTTTTTAGAGTAGGCGCTGATGCTGCGGCGTCAGCTGCGGCTTCAGCTGCGGCTTCAGTTTCCGAACCTGAACTGCCAGTCAACGCAACAGCGCCCATCGCCGCCTCAGTAACAACACCAGCCACAACACCAGGCGCAACGACAGGTGCGGCGGCCTGAGTTTTCGACGGACCCGCCGAAATTGAAATTGTTTTTACGCCTTCTATAGCAACACCCGTCGCGTCGACAGATGAAGGTACGCCGATGAAAATTTGGTCGTCTGCTCGCGTGATCCGTATTTGGTCGGCGACGAGTGCGGCATTTTTGGCTGCAACGTTGAAGCGAAGCGTTCCCGAGCCCTTATCGCGTGAAACCGAAATCGTTTTGATGGTTACGTCTTCAAACCGAAACAGCTGCCGCTTCCCATCAACTCCGAAATCGGCACCCGCGACGGCGATCTCGATTGTCGCAGCATCGGGCGCTGAAACGGTCGCTTCACTGCCAGCAAAGTCAGCTTGAACCGCGGCTGAAATCACGACCTCATCGCCCTGCCGATCGACCGAAACGTTGGCGGCATTCGCATTTCCAACGACAGCAACGACTGCGACGAGGCAAAGAAACGAAAG
>JALHOI010000216.1 GCA_022843085.1 Pseudobdellovibrionaceae bacterium | reverse complement strand
GTCACAACAATTGAAAATTTTTGGGCCGGCTGGGATCTTTCGAAAGCCGATCTGTTTAAGACGATCGATGGAATTGATAAACGTCTCAAGGGCTTGAAACTTGGTCTGCCGCTGATTGACCGCGATACATTCAACGACATGCGCCGACTGCAGCTTTACGAAGTGCGCTCGACACTTCTCGTTTATGAGGCCGGCATGGATCAGCTTCGCAAAAAGTTTCTTGTGACCGGCGGTTCGAACGGCAGCTCTATTCAACGCGCAATAGGTTGGGATCAATACTCGGGTCGAGATAAAGAAATCGTCGAGAATATTTTGATTCCGCTGCACGGTCGCCAAAAATACGAGAATTTTTGTTATTCGGAAGCCAACCGCGGCTCGGGTAGCAATCGACCGCGCAAAACATCTTTCAAGGGTGTCGAATACGACTGCTTGATGCCATGGATGCGTCAGGTTTTAGAACTTCGCCACAACTATCCAGACGATCGCGAAGAGCGCGTGAAGTGGGCGACTCGATTCATGGCGCTTCTTGAGCGACATCTCGATTTAGCTCAGCTGATCGATTACGTTGGGCGCGAAAATCTGTTTTACCAAGTGAAAATTTCGGGCTTTCGTACTCGCGACGAGAACGGCGACACGGCCGAGTATCGATCTTCTACGGTCGGAACATTCAATAACAAAAGCAGGGCTGGCGTGTTTAAAGACTTCGTCACAGATTTCAACATTACCTCGACCGAGATGAATGCCAACTACCTCAGTGAGGGTTACTAGAATGAGACGCCTGGCTCTAGCCGTAGTTTTGCCAATCGTGATGTTGACCATGACCTCCGAAGTCGCTTCGGCCTTTGATTTGATTGTCAGTGCGACCGATGAGCATTCAATCGCTGATATTGAAAACTTCGTTGGTCTGCCTCAGGTTTCGAATGTGCGTTCGGTTTTTTCTCCAGACGAACAGCAGATGTTGTCGAGCGCGGGCCAAAGCCACATCGCGGCTGCAAAAAAGGTTCAAGTCTTTTCAGAGCGAACATTCGCTGAGCTTGTGGCGTTCACAGCGAAACGAGGACTTAAAGTCAAATTAGAAGCGGCCGAGATTTCATTCCAATTAGACGGACCGAAATCAACTTTGACATTGCAGCAGTCAGCTGAGGCGAATCGTCCGACGGCGGGCGCAAGTCTTTCAACACTTCAGTGGGCCGTTAAGAACATCGGTCAAGCCGTGCCAATTGCTCTCGACGATCTCACCAGCCTCTTCGTAGCAGGACGGCCTGGCGAGGATACCGGGGTTACTCGAGCACCGAATGAACCGAAAGATCCGAAGCGCCGAGTAAGGATTGCGATTCTCGATACAGGTGTCGACTTTGGGCATCCTGAGTTGCTTGATCGGGTGGTAGAAAATACGGCCGAGTGTCGAGCTGTCGCGCAGTACACAAAGTGTCTTAAAGATGCGGCTGCGGTTCCCGAGACCGCGGCCTCTGCGAAGTCGAAGTGTGAATCGACATACAAAGACAAAGACTTCGACGGCAACGGCTACCCTTTGGACTGTTCAGGCTGGAACGTTGCCGGCCGCACGCTATCGAGCCAAAAGGTTTGGGGCGACAACGACGCGAGCGACAAAATAGGTCACGGGACACATGTTGCGGGCGTCATCGCTTCGCGGGCTGACGATGACGACGGAATTTCTGGTGTGATCAACAATGTTCAGATCATTCCGGTAAAAGTGATCACCGCTGCGCCAAACGAACCGGTGCGTCTAAAGGAAGTTGCGAATCCACGGGCCGAAAGCGGTATCGACTTGTCGGGTGTTCCGAAGCCGACCGAGACACGACCTGGAACTGAAAAGGGCCTTGGTGATTTGCTTGCGCGCGGAATGCTTTATGCGATTCGGTCGGGCGCAAATGTGATCAACATGTCACTCGGTTGGCCCGCAGACGTTGACTCGAATCTCATGCGGCAGATGATTGACTTAGCGCGGTCGCGGGGAATCTTGGTCGTCGCAGCAGCGGGCAACGATGGTACCGATGCGTTGATTAGACCTTGTGTGTTTGATGGCGTTATCTGTGTGGCCTCGCATGATCCGGACGGCGCGATCTCGCACTTTTCAAATCACGGTGCGGGTGTCGACATCGCGGCACCGGGCCTGAATATCATTAGCCTCTTCCCGACAGCGCTAAGATCGCGCGTCTTCACCGACCGCGTGGGATACGAATTAAAAAGTGGCACAAGTATGGCGTCGCCCTACATCGCGGGCTTACTTGGCCGATTGCTTGGCGCGGGTTACTCGCCGGCCGAGGCTCGAGCTCGTCTGTTAGCAAGCGCGCGCCCCACCGAAGCTAACCCCCGAGTCGCCCGAGCTCGCGAAATGATCGTGCAAACCGGCAACGCTGATCTCGCGAAAGCATTTTCTTCTGACGTGCGACCGCTGGTGCTTCCAACCGCGAAGCTTGCCGTAAGTGCAAGATGGGACCGACGCAGCCGATCGATACCAATCAAGCTAGAATTTGAAAACACGTGGAGCGAAGCGAAGTCAGTTTCAATTCAAATGAAACTCGTAGGTTATGCCGCGAATGATGCCAAGCTCCAGCCCTCAAACCTCGCAACGCAGATCTGGCGGACCGGTGAGAGAAAAGAGTTCGCAGTTGATCTTTCGATTTTGTCGGAGCGAATCGAAAGTGAGCTGCTGATTGAAGTTTTAGTGACGGCGACGGATGTACGTTCTGGCAATTCGAAAACCGATAGGCGCTTCGTCGCGGTTGAAGTCACATCCACCCCACGGGCTGATGATGCCGATCTTGAAACTCGACCAATCATAGGTAACCCAAGCGCAATCAAGAACCTTGCGAACGGTTCGCTTCGCTCGGTGCTAAGTCTTGATGGACGCAAAGAACAAGATTTCATCTCGCAAGTTCAAAGCCCTACCGGCCTTACGCTTTCACTTCTGACACAAGAAAAGCGCGCGTACCGGGTTCGCGCAAGCCGCGAACTTCCGGCGACTCCCGGAGACCTGTTAGCGCTTCAACGCGTTGATTTGAACGGAGACAACTCGTCTGATTACGTCATGATCTGGCGACAAGCCCCGAAGCCTGATCAGAAGACTCCCACATTTTTGTTTCGGTTTTTTGATTCGGAACTTCAGCCACTGCCGCTAACGTTCAACGGAGTAACCGCGGCTGAATCTGTTTACGACAATTCGATCGCTGTGATCGCCGAGACTTTTCAATGGATCTCGGCGCCCGATGGCCGAAAAGTTCCGTCGTGGATTACCCGCGGAACGACCCCCGAATCCGAAAAGCCCGCGTATGATCCCTGGAACGCGAACCCGCTCGATTTGCCTGACTTCCGCCTCTATTACTGGGGCGCAAACGGCCTTGCGACGATTTCACTGGATTCAAAAATTCCGGTCGCCTACTTTTCAGCAAGCCCAGATGAAATGCGAAGCGGATCACGACGCGCAATTTGGCTTGTCGGTAAAGGCACAAACGCGACGTTCGAAATGTCGACGATTTCAAATCTCACGTCTGAGGCGAGCCTTGCGATGGACTTTCAAGGCTATCGCCGGTTGCGGTCAACAATGATGGCGCCATTTTTGAACGCATCAGCAACGGGGACAATTGGGGCCGGCGAAACGATCGGCGCCGGCTTCTACAGTCAAAGCTATCGTGCCGCAAGCCGGGTAAGTGCCTATGCTTCTGACCATGGTCTTTTGTTCGATGAGGTACTAACTCCTGGATCAAGAACCGATGCCGTTGGTTCGGTTCTCGCGGCATTCAGCGGCCCCGGCTTAAAAAGCGTCATCGCGCAATCCATTTACGAAATGCAATACGAAGATCTGCGAACCGGTGAAAAGACATCGGCGTCGCTTAAGCGTTTTAGCTTCATGCCCGAATTCTTCTTCGCGAAGCTTTTCTTTCCAGTGCTCGGAGACAACAGTCGAGGAGGCACAGACCGCCTGCCGATGGTTTACCTGGCCCAGGGGCTCGGAACTGGGAATTCGATTGAGGTACTAGCACCGCGCTACGAGGGAGGAAAGTTGATCGGCTTCGTTCGCCCGGCCCGCCTTCGCCTTGTTGCTCCGACGGGATGCGAATCGATGGGGAACGTCATCGAAGCTTCGAGCGAAGCGCCCAGTCGCGTTGTCTTTTCGTGTCCAGACCGGATGTTATTCGTTCCTCTGAAGTACTGAACCCGCTTTGGCCGGCGCTGTTGGTGTCGGTGCAGGTGTCGGCGCCAAGAACGGAATCAGCGACCGTGCAGCGTCACTCACGGCGCCGATTTTCGAGCGTAGCGAACCTTCGCGACCTTCTACCGGCGACATACGCGGAATCGGTGTGATCGCGAGCTTCGTCTTCAAAGTTTCATCCGAGATTTTTCCTTCTATAAATTCCTTGGCAAGATCAAGTCTTGATGACGGTACGCGCACAAATGTTCCACGAGGTATCGGCTGGTGCTCCTTGCTAACGCGATCTGTAAGATGCGGATTCTGAAGTTCAGCGAGAGGTGTTTCACCATCATAAAAATCGATTAACGTTTTCCAACTGATGGGATTAACAACGTCGACTTCAGATCCGTCGAACTCGAGACTCCACTTCACGTCACCCAAGATTTTGCGTGCGTCTTTTTCAACCTCGAGAGCCGCTAAAAAACACGCATAGAAATTACTTGAAGCAAAACCGAATCGACGGCCCGTGTAGTTTTCGATGATGACTGGTAACTCGCGCGATTTGGCCGTACGAACAGCGCGGGCGACACCTGTCGCGCCATGATTGTAAGCCGTCAATGCAAGCGGCCATGAACGCAGAAGTTCGAAGTTACTTCGCATGAGCCTAGCAGCGGCGCGAGTCGCGGTTGCAGGATCATTTCGTTCATCGACTTCTCGGTTGACCATCATCGTTGGCTTTGCGGTTCTGGGCATGAACTGCCACACGCCACTCGCCCCAACGTGTGACCTCGCAAGAATATTAAAACTGCTTTCCACAAACGGAAGTCGGGTTAATTCAACGGGCAATCGTTCAGCTCGAAATACCTTTTCCATCGCAAGTAAGTAGCGGCCGGAATAATAGACACCGAGAATGAAATTATCTTTTTGACCAAGCTGAAATCGAATCTTTCGAATTTTCGATGACATCTGTAAGGTCTTTCGTACTTGTTTAAGCTCTTTCGAGTTTTCCTTCTGAAACAACGAGGGTGCTGGAGTTTTCGTAAATAGTGCGAGCAACGAACGATCGAGGTCATCACGAACGTCGCTATCACTTTTCATTTTTGCTAGCCGCTCAAGTCGATTGGCGATGGCTTCTCGCTTTTCTTTGATCAATTTTGTTCGAGCACGAGCTTTGGCTTTCGCCGAAAGTTTTGAATCTTGCATAATGGCGCTGAAGTCGAGCGCCTCGTAGACGATCGACAAATTGTCGATATCATGAAGAACACCTTCATTCGTGGTGTATTTCGCGTAGATGGATTTCCAAAACTCAACTCGTGCCACAAGCTCGGGCGGTACATTGAACGTGTCGGGTTGCCATCCTAATGCGCCCTCTTGCCCAGAATAGTCAGGTGCACGCCACGGCACAGACCTCAACAAATAGCGCTCGGGCAGAATTTCAGTCATCTGCGCCGCGTTTTCGGCGTCAGTCTCAACGCCGTCGTCTCTAAAAATTGCAGGCAAGCCAAACGCGCCCTGATCAGGATCATCCGGAGACGCGACCTCGGGGCCGCCGTCGGCGCCGAATTGGGCGCGCGTCTCACCTCGGGCCGTTGCTGCACAGAAAAGTGAAACGATGAGCAGATATCGTTCGATCACGTTCACCTACATCGACTTCACAAGTGTGTTGGCCAACTGATCAAACAGTTGACGAGCCGAATCTTCGCGACCGGGTGAACCATTAAATAGAAAAACGAATGTGAAGAC
>JALHOI010000215.1 GCA_022843085.1 Pseudobdellovibrionaceae bacterium | reverse complement strand
GATGATCGCGCTGCTACTGATGACCTAGATTCCGGTGCTCATTAAAGTTTTCAATGACAACCGAGAACCGAAACCATTTGTGACTGTTGCCTATGCGCTGCTTGGTGTCTTGGTTGCTGGCGGCCTGATTGCTTCGCTGGCGGGGATGAAGCATTTGGCCTTTAGCGAATCACTTGTTTTCGATGGTATGGCTGTTTGGGGATCAATTCTTGTGCTGATCGGTGGTGGCTTCGGTCTGATGTTGGCGTATGACCATGTCGAAACCGACGGCCGACAGTTTTCAGAACAGTGCTTCCTAATCTTAGGAAGCATGATCGGAATGCTTATCGTTATCATGGCGAACGATTTGATCGTGACGTTTCTCGGTATCGAAATGATGTCGCTCTGCCTCTATATATTGGTCGCGATGAGCCGCGAACACACGTTGTCTAAAGAGGCATCTTTCAAATACTTTGTTCTCGGAAGTTTCGCGTCGGCGGTGTTCCTCTACGGAATTGCATTGCTGTATGGAACCGTCGGTTCGACCCAGCTACCTGTAATCGCGGCCAAAGTCGCTGAACTACTAACGAACCACAACCAGCTATTCTATGTCGGAATGGCGATGGTAATTATGGGTTTCGCTTTCAAAGTTTCGATTTTCCCGTTTCACGCGTGGACACCCGATGTCTATCAAGGGTCTTCTACGCCTTTGACGGCGTTTATGGCGACAGCTGTGAAAGCGGCGACCTTCATTGCGATTCTGCGCTTGTTTCAACACGCAGATCCTACTGGTCGAAGCGCGTTTCTCGCCGAACCCAAATTTCTGTCGGCGCTATCGTGGCTTGCGGTGCTTTCGATGCTTGTCGGCAATGTCGCGGCCGTCATGCAGAATAATTTCAAGCGGATCCTCGCTTACTCTTCAATCTCACACTCGGGCTACTTGCTCGTTGGCGTTATAACGGCGGGCTTCGCCGAGCGAATTGAGTCTTCGCTCGCAGCGACGACGGTCGTGCTGTTTTATCTTTTCTCGTACACACTGATGACGCTTGGTGCATTTTCATTGATCGCGCTGATGGAAAAGCAGGTCGGACACTCGCTGACTGTTGACGATCTAAAGGGCCTGGGTGCGAAGAATCCAGTGCTGGCCGGGGCCCTAGCCGTCATTTTGTTCTCGCTTGCGGGTGTTCCACCGACGATCGGCTTCTTCGCGAAGTTTAGTTTGTTTGGCGCCGCAATCGAGCAGAATCTTTACTGGCTTGCATTCTGGGGCGTTCTGACTTCAGTGATTGGGGTCTACTACTACCTGCGACCTGTGGTCGCGATGTATATGTCGGACGTCGAAGACCGAATCGAGCCCCGAGTCAGCTTACTCACACGAATGACATTGGTTCTGACGGCCGCCGCGACTCTCGTCTTTGGACTTGCATCCTCGCCGGTGCTTGAGTTCGTTCGAGTCAGTGTTTTGCAGAGAATGTAGCCGGAGGATACTCGGAACTCGTTAGCTTTGGCGAGCAGTACGGACATGATGGATTCATATCCTTTCAGGTCAGGCAATCGGCCCACCAAGCGCAGCGAGGTGGGCCAGTTCTACACATTTACAGAACTGAATTCAGCCTCAGCATTTTCCGGATGACGTCTGGGTTCATCATCTTTGTGCTTCGCAGTCGTTCGACGCCGGCTTTGAAAACAAGAATTGTTCCGGCAGACTTAACCGAAAACCTGCTCGACAGTTCGGCGTTTGTCACATCGACCTGGTAGGTCAGAGTTTGGTTGAACTCGGCTTCTTGCAAAATAGCTTTGAAAGCAGCTGCTTGCGCTGCCCAGACGGCGTCGGTGGCCGAAGCGAACAGAAGAACGACGATCGATGAGGTTTCGGTCGCTCTTCTGAATGCGGCATCGTCAAACGTCGGTGCTACCAACGGTGCTATCTGAGTATTTGAGGTCGCAACTTTTGTTCGAATGGGCTCAGCGATCGTGGGTACAACCGCAGGTGTGACCGTCACGGGTCCGGGCCTTACGGGCGCGGTGGTTTGCGCGTACGCCAGCGGTGCTTCGCAACAAAGTCCCGCCATTGAAATCATCGTCGCAATCTTCTTAACAACGGTAAGCGCGTTCATTGGGTGGTCCGATTTTCAAGAAGCTTTACGGCTTTTCCAAGCCGGTCAATGAAGGCATCAATCGTTGCCAATTCTGTCGAAGGTGAAAAACTGATTCGGATTTGATGTGCGTCTTTTTCGGTTCGCCCGAGGCCGAGAAGCACGGCGCTGCTATCAGATTTTCCGGTCCCACACGCTGCTCCAGTCGAGCATGCGACGTTTAAAAGACTAAGCTCACGATGCAAAAACTTCGAGTGATGTGATTCGAGGGTAAAACTCAAAACATGGCAAAGCGACGGCCCCGTTTCGCGACCATTAATTCGCAATCCTGTAAAATTCTTTTTTAGCTGATCAACCGCATACTGGCGGATATTGTTGAGACGCGCGACGATTGTTTGATCCCAAAGTTCTGTTGCAGCGGCGAACGCACAGATGAGTTCGACCGTCGTTGTGCCTGGGCGAAGTCCTCGTTCCTGTTTTCCTCCAAACATGAACGGGGTTAGCTCGAGACCTTTTCTGACATAGACGGCGCCCACGCCCTTTGGTGCGCGAATCTTGTGGCCGCTAAAAGACATGAAATCAACCGACAGATCACGCACCAAAAAATCGGTGTGGCAAAATGTCTGGCAAGCGTCGGCGAAAAATAGAACATCTTTCGACCGACAAAACCGACCGATGGCCTGAACATCTTGAATCGTTCCGATTTCGTTATTGCCATGCATGACGGCCACCATCACGGTGTTGGGCCGAAGCGCGTCTTCGATTGAAGAAAGGCCTACAGTTCCATCGGCTTCGGCGCGAACTTCTGTCCACTCGCAGACGCCCGAATTCTTCAGCCACTCGGCGACGTTTGCGACGCTCGAGTGTTCGATACTTGACGTGATAAGGTGAGGCTTAGATCCACGGCTGGCCATCACCTTGGCGGCATCTTGTAGAACTCGTTGAAGAATCCAATTGCTGCCTTCTGTGCCACCCGATGTGAAGACAACTTCGTTCGATTCGCAGCCCAACTTTCGGGCGACAGATTCTCGCGCCTGATTGAGTAGTGCAAGCGCCCGTGTTCCTTCTTGGTGGGACGAAGACGAGTTCGCGACACTCTCTTCAAGAAGACCACGAAAACGTACAAGTACTTCGGGAGCGATCGGAGTCGTCGCGGCGTGATCAAGGTAGATGGGCGTCATAACGAGAGTCTCTAGCGGAACGACGGGAATCTCAACTCAGAATTTCCAAGCGGTAGGAGCCGAATAGTGAATCGTACTGCGCTTTTTAAAGGTCGTATTTACGTAAAGCTTGAATTCCGGCTTTGAACCCGATGTGGACGATGCGGCCAAGAATTTCGGCATTCAAGCTAAAATGATCGACGAAAAACATCTCATAATCGTTTGGACTAGGGTGAATATAAATGTAGTCGACACCGGGTTTGTAGTTCACACGCTTCGTAAGAATCTCGAGAAGCTTTTCGCGATGCTCTTCGGGCAACCCTTGCTGCTTAAAGTACCCGTCGACGGCGCTCATGATGGCCGAGATCTGCTGCTGATGATCGATGTGTTTTTCAATTTTCTGCTGAATAACCTGATACAGAGCCTGGTTGATGATCATCGGAATACCGTAGTTGTGCAGCGAACCCATCACAGGCGTGTAGTGATAGGGCTGTACCGAGTAGCTTGCGATAACCAGGTCGGCGCCGGCATCTGCCGCAACGTGCGTTGAAAGAGTTTCGCGAATCTCTCCATCGAAAAAATATAGCTCTTTGCCTTTTTGATTCTTGATTCCGTAAGGAGCATAGAAGGGGGGAAGCGCGGTGCTTGCCGCAACCGCCTGAGAAATCGAGGCAAAGTTCGCGTACTTGATGTTCTTAACTTTATAGGTTTCGGCGAAATTTCCAAAAATCACTTTTCGCGAGTGATTGAGTTGTGTCGCGACAACGTAGTTTTCGACTCCAAGTGAGGCGAAGTCATTTTCGGCCAATATGTTCGTTCGCATGTAACGTTCGATGTTCTTGGTTGTGAATAGCCCGTTAACCTTGAAGCCGTTTTTGACAAAAGCTTCGAGGCCTCCGGTCACAAGACTTTTGCGGCGAAGTAAACCAGGTAACGAATCAAGAAAGTTGACGCCGTTGACGGCGAAGATATCGCGATAAGTTATTGGCTTGAGGCGGGTCTCGACTTTTTTTCGTCTGTTGAATTTCGTAAGGTCAGAATTTGCCCCTCGTTCAAACGCGTCGATAATCGATTCGACCGAATGGCCAGCAGCAAGAAGCGACGTAAGAAAAGAGCCCGCGCTCGAACCGACGTACGTTTTAAACGTCATTTTGTCGTCCGGGTAATTCTTCTCAACGTCGTCTTTCGAGCCGCCGGCGAAGTGAAACCCTTTTTCTCTAAGTGCGAGGCACGCGCCGAGATGAAACGCCGCGGCTTTGATTCCCCCACCCGATAAAACCAAACCCAGCTTCTTCTTTTCGCTCAAGCGCATGCTTTCAATTGTAGAGAGACTGTTTCCTAAAGACAGCCCAAAACAGCGTGAAGA
The DNA here is from genome assembly GCA_022843085.1 of Pseudobdellovibrionaceae bacterium. Classification (GTDB taxonomy): domain Bacteria; phylum Bdellovibrionota; class Bdellovibrionia; order Bdellovibrionales; family JAMPXM01. Next base: position 1,301 of record JALHOI010000215.1, on the reverse strand, counting down.
CGCGTCTCGACGCGTCACAATTGAGTTGTCGTCTTTCGACAGAAACGCATAGGCTTTGGCCCTATGGATCCGCGTTGGCTGCTACTGACAGATTTTGCGAGCAAGTATCGCATCAGCGTTTCGACTTTGCGTCGTCGAATCAAAACTGGTGCTCAGCCCTATCGGTTTGAAGGCGGACGCTATTATCTGCCGGATCAGCTTGGCTCAAATTCTTTTGAAGAGACTGTGCGGGCTGAACCCGCCGCTAAGCCTTTGACCGTCACAGCGGCCGACCGGTCGGTGATTAAACCTACGGCGCACTCTACAACGCAGGTTACTTCTCAAGTTGCACCCCAGTCAGCGGCCGCGGTCCTTGCGGCGTCGATGACCGCGGGTGACGAGCCGTTAATTACGACGACGTCGAAACTTTTGAACGAGTTGAAACAAGCGTACACGCTGATTCTTCATGAAAAAGAAGAGCAGATTTTGTACTTTCGCGAAGAAATCGCAGATCTCAAAACGCTCGTTCGTGTTCTTGAGTCTGAAAACGCAAGACTCGTGAACGATCGTGATCGACAGCGAGTCGAGCAACCCGAACGTGTGAAAAATCCCTTTGGTACGGCATAGACGCTGCTGGAGACATCAATGATAATTCGAACCGTTGTTTTTGCGCTCGTGTTGATGATCATGACGGCTGTGACGCCAACCGCCTTCGCGAAGGTCGAAGTTGCGTCAACCGCGGTTGTAATTGTCGATATGCAAGAAGGTTTCTACGAGCGTGGTGGGGTCACTCACACTCGAGGACTTTTAAGTTTGGTCTCTAGGCAGATCGAACTTTTGAACTGGGCCGTGGCCAACGATGTGCCGGTCTTGATTTTCGAGTATAATGGCTTCGGCGAAACTGATCCTCGATTGACGAACATTCTGAAGGGCGCTGAAACGACGTCAATCACGAAATTCAATGACAACGGTTTCGCCGATCGAAGCAAAAAAGCGGCTGTCGCGTATCTGTTAAAACATCGAATCAAAACGTTAATCATGGCTGGCATTAACGGCGCCTACTGTGTTCACGACACCGCTCGCGGAGCAATCAGCGAGGGTTTTGACGTCATCACCTCAAGCGACATTGTCGGCAATTTGAACCAGAATCCGCCGATCTATCCAAACAACACTTGGTATTTCAAAAACAACAGCCTCGAGATACGTGCTGATCTCGAGGCGATCATTGACTAGTAGAATCGTTCGCAGAATCGTTTGCGACAATCCGTTCCGATCGAAAGCCGAATCAGTTCGATTGGACCGTGGTGATCAGCCGATTCGAA
>JALHOI010000214.1 GCA_022843085.1 Pseudobdellovibrionaceae bacterium | reverse complement strand
GCCGCTCCCGAGTAGGCCGCAACTGTCAGCAGCCGAGGTGTTGCTGGTGCGCCATTAGCGAGCGCTCGTTTAATCGCCTCGAGGCAAACCGCCTGTCTCTTTTGACGGTTCATGATGTGACAGAAAATTTCAACAGACCAATGAACTCGCGTCACCATTGCAGTGTACGACTGAAGGTGCAGGCTCTCGGCTTCGGCCAAAAGCGCGGCTTCAAGATCTGGTTTAACATCCCGAATCTGCGGCGACGAAGAAAGCAGCAGAAGCTGCAGACCAAGACTGAGATTCATATGGGCGCTGTCCTTGCCGTACCGCTTCTGCAACTCGCGAATTTTCATCTGAAACTTCGCCAGGTCCGATAATGAAGCGATGTCAGCAGCACGAAGGGCCTGCAAACTTTCAGCTTCAGCTTTGCCTTCCTCTTCAAGTTTTTTAGGCGCGTCCAGTGTTTCTTCAAAGTCAGGTCCAGACATTTTCGTATTGTAACAACGTGGGCAACTCCATGCGACTTGCGACCAGTAAATCAATCTGAAAAAAAAGCTGTTTCGATATAGAAAATTGCGCTCAATATTTTCAACGGAAGAATCGTTTACTCCCATCATCGATACGATAACATCCGGATCAAGTTCCGAAGCGCGCTCTTGCAGCAAAGCGAGTTGGAAGGGCGAAGATGTCGCAGGCCTCGCAAGATTAAAGATCTTAACTCGGTAGGTTTCTTTCGCTGCTTCTAGTTCCGAGTTAAGGATATTCTCCAACTGAAAGGGCCAGTCTATTCTGCGGTTGTTTTGATCGCTCGCGGGCGCCGACGTCGACTCACCGAGAACCGCGATGCGAAGAACCGGTGGATTAGAAAGCCCGGCCTGCGGTGGTTCTGCGACGTCCCGGTCGCGCCACTTGCGGTAGGAGCTAACTGCGACTAACGAAACTTCAACGATCAAAATCAATACAAGCAGCCCACTGAAAAATGCGAGCCCGCGCCGTGATAACGTTCGAATTCCAGAAACCATGACTCAAGGCTAAATCAATAAAACGCGCCTCACAAACCAGAGGCTGCGGCAAGTTGAGCACTTTGCGTTGCGTTAGGCGCTCAATCGCATCCTCGATGTCTTAAAACTTTCTGAGCTCACAGATTCACGCGACGACTTCGAAAAGCCGCGCTCTTTTTCTTTCGGCTACACTTTAAAAAAGTCGGTACTCATGCAAAAGAGCTCTTCTTCGCTTGAAGGGCCAATGATGTCGCGTGAACGGACGATCATTTCGGTGATCATGTCTCGCAATCTCTGCGAGTCGTCGACCGACATCGCAAAAACCGCATTGTAGTGAATAGAGTCGTCGGTTCGCTTTTGAATATCGAGCACGGCGCGTTGACGCCACTGTGTGTGATGCGACTCTCGCATCGGCGATGAACGGTCGAGGTGAATGCTTTTATTGGTGATCTGCCATCGACCTGACTTAAGAGTCACCAAACCCATCTTTTCAAGCTGCTGGAGGCACTCAACAGTACGCGCAGGCTCAAGCCCCAGTCTTTGCGAGATCGCGTGCGTCGTTTGATAGGCGGGAATCGCCACGACCATGTGAAGCGCGTTCCAGTACCACGCAGAATGATAGAGTGTTTCGGCCTGACGGTCCCGAATTTCATCGGCTACAACCCGTTTCGTGACGTCGTTTCTGGATAAGCGAATTTTTCGCATCCGTGATTCAAGCGATGCTCGCAGCCGCACCGAGCCCGCGCGAGCGGCATCGACCATGGCTAAAAAATACTCGGTCTCGGTCGAATCGAAGGCCCAGAACTCGCAAAGCCCAAACGCATGATCAGGTGTCAGATGTACATGAGAGTGCGTGACGTGCGAAAAAAAGGACTTCTGGCACTGGGCCGCTTCAGCCAATTGCGTACGGTAGCCTCGCTGAGCGGCGTTCTGTTTGATCCTGGCATCTAGATACTCTTTGTAGTCCGAGAATTTGAAAACATCCATGATCTTTCGTTTATAAAACAGAAACTTTAAAAGTTCATAATTTATAAATTAATAATGGAAACAATTCCTGCGCCTTGTTACCTGTTTTCCCGCGACGCAACCTCCGCTTACGGCTGACACTGAAGCCAGAATGGTTCGAAGAGTATGAATTTGAAGAACATCATGTCGATCCGGAAAACAGGTTCGCTTTCCATTCTCGCCACGGCGTTCACGCTGCTGTCACTTGTGACACAGCCAGGATTCGGCGGAGCCATCACCAGTGCGAACGCGCCACCGATGCCGCCAACTTTACCAATTCCCGGCATCTACCGGCTTTCTTGTAACGTAAATGTCGCAAGCTTCTTCGCGCTCGATTCAAGAACTGGAGCCGACCTCGTCAATGTCGCAGAAACCGATCTCGAGTACGAGAAACTCGACGGGCAAAACAACTTCACTTGTATCGAAGGCTGCGAGAAACTGAACTGGCGAAAACATTCGCAATTCCCCGCTGGCGTGCTGCTGCCAGAATCGAACAAGCGGAAGTACGCCGACGTGCGCCTGCCGACCTTGCGACTTGAGATGGTGGACTCAAATCTTATTCTTTTTGCCCACGTCGCCACCGGACATCGATCATGGGCCGGGAATCTCATTACAAGCTCGCAAACGAAACAGATCAGATTCGGACAACACGAGTTTCAAGCTCACGCCGAAACTTTCGAGACGATTGATAGTTCGCAGCTTCGAAAACTGCGTCGAATGGCAAAGGTGATGAAGCGCGAACTTGTAACGTCGGCTCGCGGCTCGACATCAATTCTCTGCACGATGCTACAGCCTGGACAATTGTCGAAAGCGAAAACCCAACAGATGATGTTGAAAGCACCCCGCGCGGGTTCACTTTCGGCCGACGAATTTAACGATGCGACAGCGATCGACAAAATCACCCAGCCCTTTTCAAAATTTCTCGAGCTTGCCCGCAAGCTTGATCCCGACCATCGCAAAGCCATGATCGCTGAATTTAAATCGCTTCGTCGCAACAACGACTTCCTGATTCCGCTCGCCGCGAAAGTGCGTGAAACCGTTGAACAGAATCCCTCTATGACCGGTGAAAACGTTTGGGCCTATATCGCGCAGCTGTTGGGTATTGAACCGATGTCTCCGTCTGGCATCGTCATTCCCACCGTGATTCCGCTGATCATTGTCGAACAAGAAGAGGTGCTAAAATGAAAATCATTGTTGCGATGTTTATTCTCGGTTTTTTGACTCTAAATTTGCAAACTGCTGAAGCTCAGACGCTGACTTCACGCTTCACGGGACAAACCAAGGATGGCCGCTTCCTCACGCTGAAAAATGCGGGCCTTGCCACTTGGGTTTTGGCCGAGTTTACACCCTGCACCTCCTACCCGTGCAGTGTGAAAGACCAGACGACAGAGACAAAACTATCGGCGAGCTGGGCTTCAAGCCAACAGATGGCCGACGGAAACACCGTCATTTCTCTCAGCAATGGGATGACCGTTACGTTTTTCAACAACGGAATGCTTCCACCAAATCCCGATGGCACACGAGTCGAGTCTTACTGGCAACTTGATATTCCAGCGCCTTCAGGAGCTCCCGAAGCTGTGCGACTGCATTTTACACCGACGGTTGAATAGGCCCCTATCCCACGGCGCGCTCGGCCCGCAACAATCCTATAATTCAACTGGCGCAACCTAGACTTTTAAACGAAGTCTAAAACTGCCAAACTGAGAGAATGAACGTTCGCCAAGCTTTGGCTGGATTCATTGGCCTTCTGCTCATTTTGCTGCCGCCCGCTTCTAGCCGGGCCGGTGAATTTTCGCTAGATGCCAAGGGCAATAGGGTCGACGTGAAAGCGCCGGATAACCCCTACACCCGATTTAAAAAGTCCTTAACTTTTGAGGATTTTCAACACTTGGATTCAGTCGATCGCGAGTATGCGATTCCTGAAATAATAATTGAGTCTCTCAATCCGAATTCCAAACTGCGAGCCGATCAAAAAATCGGAATCAAACACGTGCTCTCACAATACTTTGATACGATGCCGCTGAATGCTCGCGAAGCCATCGAACGAAAAGTACTTTGGATTTCTTTCCTCACCGGCATGCCAGGCCTCGGTCAAAATGTGGCCGACAAGTTTCTTTCTCGTTATCCAGACCAGCGAGGCCAACAGCTTTGCACGATGGTGCGCGATGCCACCGAAATGATTCGGTACAAAGGAGAAAAACCGACTATTCACTATCTGATGAATTTGGGTCGTGAGCAGATGGGTCTTTTGGCAAAACTTATCGACGCAAACAAAGCCAGCATTGATGAAAAGTGCCAGCTGGGCGACGAAGACACCAAGCCGCTCAGCCTTAAAGAGATGCGCGCCGAGATTGTGAAGGCTGGTCTTGCGCCAGCTTTTAAAGACTCACCTGGCGACCAAGCCGCATCGGCCCGACTTCGAACACCTTGTAAGCTTTCAACAATCAAATCAACTTTTGACGATGCGATTTCTGCGATCGAAAAAGGTGGTCGCAAAACCAAGGTCTATTTGGGACTCCATTCAATGACCTGTCCAATTTATGGACTGGTTCTGAAGGACCCGAAGGAAGTCTATCGATACTACCCCGATTCATTTCGCGAAGACTTTGTGCCGGCCGTTCGATTCAAAAGTGCCGACGACATCCTGGCCATGTTTCAAATCGTTCCGACATCACCGGCTGCAGGGCCCGCGCAGAACACAAACTCTGGAAGCACGAAGAAGTGAGCTCGCAGGCTCCGATGCGAACTTTCGAATTTTAATTTATTTTAATGGATCTAAGAACACGACTTCGACTCACTGCTTAGTTGCGCCCCATTTAGATTCTTGACTCTGCGCATTACAACACTACGCAATGTTAAATAAACGGTGTCGCACTGGTGCCACTTTGTCTCGCCCACGCTGGCTTCATGTTTGCTAAACGTGCTGTCAGATCACCGGCAGATCCGCTTGGTGAAGTTCTGCCGAAACGTTTTCAAAAATAAAGGGAAATAAATGAAAAGCACGTTACTCGCTCTCGCGTTAGTTCTGTTTGGGTCAGCTGCTCTTGCAAGCGTTGGCCAAGGTCGATTCAACCAAGGTGGCCAAACTTATTATTCGAACGGCCAAGGTACTTACTGCCAAGAAGACAATTACGATCGTCGAGCTCGCACTCTCGGTCGCTGGGAAAGACAAGAACTGAACCGCATGACTTTTGCGGGTCCGTGCAACCCGACTGTAAATGAAGACGGCTTCGGCGATTTCAACTACCGAGGAATCAGCTTCTACGCGAACGAAAATGGGCAATATTGTCAGCATCGCCGGTTCAAGCCAGGCGTTCGCGAAATCTCAGAACGTCGCGCACGTGTGCTTTTCCGCAATCCATCAGACGGCTACTGCAACTAAACATCAAACTCGGCCAAGATGCGTCTTGGCCGAGTTTTCTTTTTCAAAACCAATTCCAATTTGGTTTTCGACTCTGATTCGGCTGAACAGCGGGTTAGTCCTAAAAGCCGTAGCGCCCGCTTTGGGATCCTCGGCCGCCTCTCAATAGTCTCGGCAAGTTCGCGCCTCGAAACGGCTCAAAAAACATTTTCCAAATCTTTTGTACGCGTCTCTCAGAGTTGAACGCGGCTGATCTAGCAACCCTCTTCGGGCGGTCTTTTCATTCGGAGCATACCAGTAGTAAGGAAAAACGGCGACGAGCCTCGGCTCTTCTCGCGCGATCTTAAAAAATCGATCGATGACGCGAACGAGATTTCGATCTGCGCGATAACCCTGATCCTTCAGAGCAAAAGCCGGTGGTGCCAGCGCAAGCTTCTGGTGGTCAGAGGTCAGTTTTGCTTTCGTGAACGCCAAATAGTCAGTGACTGAATGCCCCTGGCCTTCCCAATTTTCAAACTGAGCAAGATCCTTTGGGTACTCGCCCTCGAACCCCACCCAATCCACAACTTTCGGTATTCGGATG
>JALHOI010000213.1 GCA_022843085.1 Pseudobdellovibrionaceae bacterium | reverse complement strand
GCGGCCCAGATGCTGCCGGCGGCCCAGATGCTGCCGGCGGCCCAGATGCTGCCGGCGGCCCAGATGCTGCCGGCGGCCCAGATGTGCCTGGCGCAGTCTTCACGATTTCAGCGTAGACCGGCCAGTGGTCGCTCACGCCGTAGGGTGAATCTTTGTTGAAACGTGCGGGGCTTCCATACTTGCTAATTTGGAAACGCGTTTCGTTTGGTACTCGCACCGATGAGGGGTCGAGCCGCCAGCCGGTCGTTGCGACCGATGCGCGGCGAACAAGAATCGAGTCGAGAAACGACCATTCGGTTTTTGGATGGTAGTAGTGTGTGCCTTCGCAAGACTTGCAGCCTTCGAGGTGCGCAACGTTCCATGAGGTCGCGAGCACTGTTGAGTACATGCCAAGCTTTTCGTCTTCAGCGCGAGTCACATTGAAGTCGCCGCCAGCAATTGCGACGACATCCGGCGGTAGTTCGCTCACGAGTTTGTTCAAGAATTCAACCGCCTGCGTGCGCAAGTAAGAGGGGTTCTGCTGCGACGGCAAGTGTACAGAAAAAACGATGGCTTTTGTTCCGTCGGGAAGCGTGAGCGGTACTTCGAGGACTCCACGCGTGCGGTTTGCGGAATATTCGCCTTCCTTGTCGAGAGCTTTTAATGGAATGCGATGAATCTTAGGTTCGCGCCACATTGGGAAGCGCGACAGTACGCCTGTATCGATGCCTCGAGGATCAAAGCTGTCGATGACCCTAGCCGTAATGTACGATGAGTCTTTGAGTTCTTGGTCTCGTAGTAGCTCGACAACTTTCTGATTTTCGACTTCGACCAGCAGCAGAATGTCGGGACCTTTCCCATCGGCAATTTGTTTGATCACTCCGCCCACGCGAGCCATTTTTTTCTTGAGAACCTCGGCGTTCCAATCGGTATCAAAGCACTCGCGACGGCGGTAATCGCTTTCGTTTTTCTCACAGCCGGCTTTGATTTTTGGGTCCCGTTTCAAAGCGAGCGGAAGGAACGTAAAATCCTCGGTGCCCTCGTCGTGCTCGGTGTCATAGAGGTTTTCGACGTTAAACGTCATGATGCTGACGCGAGGACCTTCGAGTGCCGAAGTTTTGACTTCGGGACCAGACGTACAACTTGCGACCACCGCGACAGCTGCGCCAAACGAACTCAGTAACACTAAAAACTTTCGATTCACCGAAGCCCCCTCTGGAATGCCGTGATCTTGCAGCTTTGTGCAGAGAACGCAACTTTGGATGCAGCCTGCTGAGAACGCCAGAAAGCTCAGACCACCAAGGGCTGGCGGGACTGCGTCAGGTTTTGAATGAGATCGGTAGGTGTCCGAGATTTGACTTGTTAAGCCGCCGCCCGTAGGCGAAAAAACCGGGGTCCGAGGGGGGATATTTATGAGTCGTTTGAGGCTGAGTTTGCTTGTGAGCTCGATTGCGATTTGTGCCACGTTACTTGTCGTTTTCTCAACGAACCGCGCATTCGCCGATGATATGGACTTCGGTGGCCTCAAACCCGAAGAGGTCAAAAAAGCAGAGGACCCATTTGGCGGAGCGCCGCCTCCGACTTCAACCGTGTTAAGCGAAGACGCATCGAGCTCAGGATCTATCGGCACAAGCTCTGTTTCTCGCGGCGGCGGGTGGAGTGAATTCAAACGAAATTTGGGTTTTGGCTATTTCAATTATGCGAACGTCGTCGCAAGTGAAGTGAATCGCGGCAAGGGCTACCTCTCGACCTACAATTATTTGTCGATGGAGTATCGCCTCGGTAAAGGTGAGAAAGTGTTTTTTCGCCCGGCCTTTTTGTTTAACACCGAGGGCGAAAACCTTCGGCGTCAGAAAACCAGCTCTGCGTTCGAGTGGTCAGACTCGTACTTTGGATACGCAAGTTACAATATTCCTTGGCTGCCTTTCAACATGGAGTACAAGTCCGAGCTTCGCGTTTACATTCCGACCAGTGAAAACAGCCAAAATGGCGGCATGATCGCGCGGCTGCGTGGAGATCTAAAAGCGCACTACCCACTGACAAATCGAATCACGTTCCTGCTTTGGTTTAAACCTGATTACTTTATTCAGCGTCGCACCGCGGCTGTGAATAGTCGCGGTTTTGCGAACGGAACAAAAGACTACGGTTATGAAGCGAGCGTGAATCTTTACTACCAACTTCGAGGCGGCGTGTGGGGGTTTGGGACGGGTCTTCAGCATGAACAATTCTGGACTCATGCGTCGGAGGCTGAAAATCTGGCTGTCTACCGCCGCGAAGATGTTCAATTGCAGGTTTTTGCCGGCGTGAATGCGTTTGGTTTTTTCTCACACATCGGCGTGGGGCAAACCCGTAACGTGTCTCAACCGAATAATCCGTTGGTTGCACTTCGCGATACCGAAACGCAGTATTTCGCGAGATCTTACTATCGGTTTTAACGAAGATCCCAATGAACAGGCTAGCGAACTCGGATGACTGGGGTTGCGAAGAGGACGACGTTTCGGTAATCGCGCTCGATCGATTCGAGTAGCGGCTGCGCCGTCGCGTAATCGGAATCGGATTTAAATTGAATCATGAGGCATCGCGAGAAGAATGCATCGGTGCGCGGATCCCGACACATTTGTGCGAAACCGCTGCTGATCAGCTGACTGGCAATCGGAGTCAAGCGTCTGACGACGGCTTGTTCGTCGACCGGATTCGGCGCACGATATTTTACCTGCAGGCTTGCTTCACGAGCTCTATCGAACCGCTGAACATTAAACCAAGACTCGAGCGCCATTGGAAATGACCCCGCGAACTGCGCGATCGGATCAAGGGTCAGGCACTGATGATACGCGATGACCTTCAAGAGCGAAGTGGCGGCAAGCTCGATCGTAATGTTTTGTTCGGTGACCGCTTGCTTTGCCGCTGCAGGGTCGAAGGGCTTAGCATCGAGCGCCTGCCAAACTGCGAATGGAGATCGCGCGGTTTTCAAGTGATTCATAGTTTCGTTCGCAGTTTTCAAAATGTCTTCAGACGACAACTCGGCCTCAGTTAAACATGCGGCTTCGCGCGGGCCGGCGAGAGCCAACACAGAAAACAAACTCAAGAGACAAAAAGCCGAGACGGAAACTAAAGACTTCATTCGCGGTTCTCCTAAAATTTCTAAAGTGATTTCACTTTGATCGAAGTGATTTCTAAAAATCGCCAGCAATCAATCGGCTGTTACACCGACGGCACTTGCGATGGGGCTCCAGAAGTTGGCCTCTACCGAAACTTCGGTCGGGACATCGAAAACTAGTGTGTCGCGAAATGGACGAGGCCCTTTGAGTTCGGTGACGACTTCAACCTGACGGACTTGAGTGGGGGCTGGGCCGCAGTCTTTCAGAGTTCTTGAAATTCGGCTGGGTCTGACTTCGAGAACGCCGTACTTCAGTTCGCCGACAATGTTCACAGGCTTTTCTGTCACGAGACCGTAGATTTTTACTTCGTTGCACGAATCCGTCGCGCGCGGGACTGAGAAGATGACGGCAACATAAAGCTCATTTTTCTCAAACGCGGGCCCGAGCGCTGGGGGAATTTCGACCACAACAAGTTTGCGCCCGGCCGCGGCCGCGGGGTGTTCGACTCTTTCGAAAATCGCCTGCGGCCGATAGCCGACGACTCGAGAAATTTTTGGGCCTGCCTGTGAATTTGTTGTAGCCGTCAGGCGCTGAACCGGCGACACGTCACTAAGCGTTGCGACCTGCGCGTGCGCCATATCCAGCGAGGCGACTGCGAGAAGAGTCGCAGCCAACATTTTTACTCGAACTCTCATATTATTGTTCCTTTGAATTTTCATGAAGTTCCCCTTCGGGTTGGAATCTGAGTCAGCGAGGTTTCCGCAACGCCCAAAATTTTTAGAACATCTTTTGAATTCTGTTCGAGCGCACGTGATTTGATGCCTTTGGTTTTTGTAGAAAAATCGATGAACGAAGTTCGAAGTGCACAGATCGGGTCGTCTTGGGATCGCTTGCAGACTTCAGCGATGAGCTTCGAGGCTTCGCGAAGCAGCTGATTATAGGCGGCGATGCGAAGTTCGAGATCGGCACCGTTGTAGTTTGCGAGTAGATCGACGTAGTAGTTGTTGATCGAAAGAACCGCGGCTTCTTGGTTTTCCATGTGGGCAAGCGAACGAGCCATCACATCAAGACAGAGGGGCGTTTGTGAATCTGTACGTGTCTTAGACGGTAGTTGTACGGCGCCAAATCGAGTGACTCTTGCTTCGTATTCAACTTCAAGAAGTCCGACGATTTTAGCGCTACAGCGAAGACCGTCGAGCGTCGCAACGTAAAGCCCAAGGTTGATAACCGCGTCGTCGGAAGGTGTTCGGTTCTTCGGCTGTTTCGGAACGTTCAAAAGAAGTTCCCGGACTTTGGTTAGATCCTGGCTTTGAATCGCGAGCGAAAAGGTGCCGACGTCGTTCGGCCTGACAAAGACCGAATTATTTTTCGCGGGCGATGAACAGCCGACGGCGAAAACAAAGATGGTCGAGGTGAGAATGCGCATGCGGAATCTTAACACGAGCGGCTGCGGCGCAGCAATTTGCCTACAGAGCGACGGTCAAAGATTGTAATCTTTCGCGGTGAGAACTGCTTTTTTAAGCCACTTCGTTAGGCCAACGGATCGATGAAGGGCGCCTCAGGGCTTTCGGGTGGCTTGCGACGTTTTGCTTGCCACTTGCGAACGAAGAAAATGATGAGTCCGACGACAAAAGCACCGAGCAAAAATAACTTGGCTGTCTTAAAGTAGTGCAAGATTTCGCGACCGTAGTACGAAACGAAGTAAATCTGCGTCGGAACTGACAAGAGTGCCGCGACCAAATCAACGGCAAGGAACTTCCAAGGCGAAAGTCCCATTGCGCCGCACATCAGGTGACCTGGAAACCGGACTCCTGGCGTGAAGCGAAATACAATAACTGGCCAATAGCCGTACTTTTGCATCCAGCCGCGCACCTTGACCAAGCGGTCTGGACTAACGACGCGTTGAAACCAGCGTTGGCGAAACAAAGACGGGCCAAAGTGTTTTCCGAGAGCGTAGATGAGAAAGTCCGAACCCAACACGGCTAGCAGTGCGACGCTCGCGAGAACGTGGACGTTTACAACCGAGGCACCTGGCGGGTGCGGGATGGCCGGAAAAAGGGCCATGTGCCCGACGAAGCCTGCACTGATAAGAATCACTTCTTCGGGCAACGGCAGACCAAAGGCACTGAGAAGCATGAAGCCACAAATCGCCCCGTACACGGCCCAGGGCTGGTACGAGAGCGTGCCAAAGGTCTGCTGAATAAATTCTTCCACCGACTTCGTCTACTTGCGCTTAATCGTTTTGATCACGACTGGCGTCTTCGGAACATCCGACATGCCGTTCATTGATCCTGTCGGGACTGCGCGAATTTTATCGACGATGTCCATACCCGAGGTCACTTTTCCAAAGACGGCATACCCGAAACCCTGCGGGTCTGGCGAACGGTAGTTTAAGAAGCCATTATCGACAGTGTTGATAAAAAACTGCGACGTTGCCGAATCGACAACTGAGGTGCGTGCCATTGCCAATGTGCCTCGGTCGTTCTTCAATCCGTTTGCAGCCTCATTTTTTATCGGCGCGTCGTTTTTCTTCTCTTGCATCTTTTCATCCATGCCGCCGCCTTGAATCATGAACCCGCTGATCACGCGGTGAAAAATCAATCCGTCGTAATGTTTTTTATCGACGTATTTCAAAAAGTTTGCTGCCGACACAGGTGCTTTTTCCGCGTTGATTTCAGCTTCGATGTTGCCGAGCGATGTTTCGATGATCACAGTTGTCATTTTCTTGTCTCCTGATGCTTTCGTTTTTTCATCTTTTTTAGCAGTCGCAGCGGGTTTCGCCTCGGATTTCTTGGCGGCATCCTGGGCCGATGCCGCAACCGGTGCGATGAACGCCGTCAACACGAGTGGGGCCAAAAGGTTGGCCACGAGGGTAGACGCAATTGAACTCAGTACGTTTGATAGAATCATGATTTTGCCTCGACACAGTCGG
>JALHOI010000212.1 GCA_022843085.1 Pseudobdellovibrionaceae bacterium | reverse complement strand
TTGGACGACGGTTTTCCGATGTGTTCTTGCAGTCCCTATTTTGTTCGCCACTGTCGTGTGTGAGGGGGCCTTTGCCTCAGAAGCGCGGCCAGAAGCGCGGCCAGAAGCGCGGCCAGAATTACAACCCGCGGCCCTACCGTCGATCGGGCCCGCGACTGAGCTTCAGAAAAAGACCCTCGAGAAGTTTCAAAGACGTCTTTCCGGGGCCGGTCAGGTTCGAGCAAAGCTAAACCGCAAAACGACCGTCGGTCTTTTGGGAACTGAGAAGACTGCCAAAGGTGACCTCCTCGTTTCGAAGGGCCGCGTTCGAATGGATTTGAAGACAGCTGAAACCGCCGAGCGCCAGCTGCTTGTGGTGGGTGATAAGGCGTTCTGGGCGGTCACTTATCCTCCGGTCGAATTGAAAGATGCTGCCGTTCAGGTCGTCACAGGCCCTGTGAAGACCAAAAAGTCAGGTCCTACAGGTTTTTTGGCCCTGTTAGGAAAAGACGGTTTTCTGAAGTCTTTTACCGTCTCGGGCGTAGCGCTCGATAAAGACGGAGGAATCCGCTATTATCTGCAGCCGAAAGACGATTGGGTTGAAGCGAAGCGGGCCTTACTCGCGCTTGGGCCCGAATTGCCCGGAACAAAAGGCGATCGGGATTTTCGCGAAATTCTGATCTGGGACTTTCAGGACAACGAAACGCAGTACACGCTTGCGAACGTCAAATTCGAAAGCGCCAAAGCTGCAAGTGAAAAGTTCACCTTTTCACCGCCCAAAAATGCCGATGTGATGTCGGTCGCGAACTGAGTTCGCGCGTTGAAATTGGCGAACTGAGTTCGCGCGTTGAAATTGGCGAACTGAGTTCGCTGGAATTTTGTGAGAAGGAAAGTTTTAGAATGCCGTCGTTCGATATCGTTTCGGAAGTGAATATTCAAGAAGTCGACAACGCTGTGAATACGGCGATCAAAGAAGTCGCGCATCGGTACGACCTGAAAGACGGCAAGTGCGAAATTATTTGGGACAAAAAGACCATCGTACTCAAGGCGAACGCAGAAATTCGAATCAATGCCGTACGTGATATTCTGCAATCCAAATTGCACAAGCGTGGTATCGAAATTTCGAGTGTGAAGTTTGAAAAGGTTGAGCCGATCGGCGGCATGATGCTGAAACAATCCGGAACGATTGTTCAAGGTATCGAAAAAGAGAAAGCAAAAGAGATCGTCAAGTCGATCAAAGATTCGAAGCTTAAGGTTCAGGCGTCGATCAACGACGACCTCGTTCGTGTGACGGGAAAAAGTCTCGACGAGCTTCAAACCACAATTGCCCATGTGCGAAGTGGTAAGTTTGGAATTCCAGTTCAGTTTATAAATATGCGCGCGTGAAGCCCGCACAGGAAGTCAGGTCTCATGTCATCGATAAATTTAACATCGGCGCCCGTCGCACCCACACCCCCGCTGGCGGCGTTTAAAAAAGTGCACATCGTTTCTTTGGGTTGCCCGAAGAATTTAGTCGATAGCGAAATTATGCTCGGGCAGATGATGAAAGACGGCTACGTCGTGACTGACGACGCGGCCGACGCCGAGACGATCGTTGTCAATACATGCGGATTCATCGAGACAGCGAAGCAAGAGTCGATCGACAAGATTCTTGAGATGTCGAATTTAAAGCAGACGGGAAAAGCGAAGACCGTCGTTGTCGCTGGCTGTCTCACCCAGCGTTATAAAGACGATCTCGTCGAGGGATTGCCCGAAGCGGATCTGTTTATCGGGTCCGGCGAGTTTCAAAACATTTCGAAGATTTTGAAAGCGCGCGATGAAGGTTCGACCGAAAAGAAATTCTTCGCCCTGCCGACGTACTTGCAGCAAGAAGATACGCCACGCACCAATTCGGGCCCGGCGTACCGTGCTTATTTAAAGATTTCCGAGGGCTGTATGAAGCGTTGCGCGTTCTGCGCAATTCCAAAAATTCGCGGCAATCTGCAGTCGCGAACTTTAAAGTCGATCGTGAACGAGGCGAAACTTTTGGTCGCGGGCGGAGTCCGCGAGGTCAACGTTATCTCGCATGACTTTACCGACTACGGCTGGGATTTACGTCGCAAAGACGCCGCGGCCCTCGAGCGCCCCGAAGAGTTTCTTCGCCAGATTGCGGATGTGAAGGGCCTCGATTGGATTCGCATGCTCTATCTGTATCCAGATGGAATTTCCGACGAGATGATCGAAATCATCAAAACTCGACCAAACATCGTGAAGTATTTCGACATGCCATTGCAGCATGCTTCAAACCGTGTATTGAAATCCATGAACCGAAAAATGACTCGCGAGATTATTGAGAATCGCCTGGCAAAAATTCGCGAGGAAATTCCAGACGCTGTTATTCGAACGCAGTTCATCGTGGGGTTCCCCGGAGAAACTGAAGAGGATTTTCAAGAACTGATGTCTTTTGTCGAACAGCAGCGGTTTGATCGCGTGGGTTGTTTCATGTATTCGCCCGAAGAAAACACCGCGGGCGGCAAAATGGACGGCCAGATCGACGAAGACACAAAACAGCGTCGGCACGATGAGCTGATGGAACTTCAAATCGAGATCTCGAAAGAAAAGCACCAAGCCTTTGTCGGTCGGGTCATCCCTGTCTTGGTCGAAGGTTTAAGCGAAGAAACCGAGTTGTTACTGCAGGGTCGCATGTCCCAGCAGGCTCCTGAAATTGACGGTGTTGTGTTGATCAACGATGGAACGGCGAAGCCCGGCGAAATCGTCAACGTGATGATCACGGAAGCGCACGACTACGATCTTGTCGGGCACATCGTTGGGTAGCACTTGCTGGCCTTAGTTGAAAAGCCTGCTTTCTACTAGGTCCAATTTTCAGAGCCTTCACCGAAAGTGGAGGCTTTGTCGTATTCCAGGTAGAGGACAGATCTCAACATCTGCCAGGAGTCATGTGATGAAAGTTCGAAGTATCGGTCTCTTCGTTGGAGCAACGATTTTGGCCGCAGCCGGCATATCCACGTCGGCCGTTGCACAAACAGCTTCGAAATCGACCGCGAAAAAAATGGCCAGTGGTTACTGCTTGGCGGTTCGCGGTAACGGTGAACTTGCACCGGCACACTGGGGCGCGATTGCGCAGGTTGTAGAAAAACAGGGCCTGCCGACTGCGATGTCAGGGGGAAGCTCGGCCAGCGTGAGTCTCTTTTTACTTGAAAGCATCGCGCAGAACCCATTGCTCGCGAAAGGAACGATTGAGCAGAAAGGTGCGACGGCAAGCCTGCTTCTGAAATCCCTGCAAGCGTACCTTGAAGTGATTGCGAGTCGGCCCGAGTGGCAAGAAATGGCGCAGCTGGCGAACTACTTGAAGGCTAATGGTGGTCAGCAAATGGATTTCGCGGTTTGGCTAAAGACCATGCTTGAAAGCAACCCGCAGGCGTTGATTGAGCTCGTCGCAAAAAATCAGGCGAAGATTGTTCAAAGCTTAAAATTCGCGACTGACCTTGGAATACTCGATACAGCGGTTCTTTCGCCGCTGTTAACCGCGTTAGCTGAACTCAATGTGAGTGCGGACCCAGCCGCTAAAACTGCGGCCGCCGAGCGCGTTAAATTTTTTGCTGGTGAAATTCACAGCGCTGTGACTTTGCTCGGAAAGTTCAACGCCGAGACTGATCAAAATCTTTTTTTTCGACCGGGCATTATTAACTTCAAGCAATTGGCCGTAAGTTTTGGTCGCGCCGGAAACTTCTACGCCGGACGCGAAATGGACTCGAAACGCATTCAAGCTTTGCAAGATTTCAGCGACGCGTGTTCATCGGCGGCCGCAGGAAAAACGTGGGACGAACTTCGTAAAGCTCAACCGGCTTGCGACACGCAGTTCAAAGCACTGATCGTCGATTATCGAGATTCAGGGTTACCGATCAAAGCCGCAAGTCGTGAACTCGACCGCGTCGGCGCTACGATAGCGTCGTTTCCCGGAACAGCGGTGTTAACGGGGGATGCTTACTTCCTCGCGCTGAATGCGTTGGCGCAGTATCCGCTGTCGCTTGATCCGATGTTCGGCAAAGACTTTCGCGTAAAATCCTCCGACGTCGAGTTTGGGTATTGGGGGCCAGCGAAAGATCTGGCGCGGATCGCGAAAAATTTGAAAACGCCGTTTACTGAAGCCGATGGTCGAAAGTGGAACTTTTCGCGAGATGCCAAAAGCCAGCGATTTTTTCCACTCGGTGACGAGAGCTGGGCGCAAGTGCTGAGCACGTCGCCAGCTGAACCCGGGCTGGCTTCAATGCAAGAGATCGTGACACCGAAGGCGAATGTCATGTCCGTCGGGGGTTGGTCGGACCTACACCCAGGCGCTGTGCTGAAAGCATCGGGTTGCGAGACGGTCGTGTATGTCACGCGCCGCGGGGGGGAATCATTGTTCGGCCAAGGCGTCGCCAAACGGTTGCTGGGCTTCGATGACATTTCTTGGGACCGGTTAGCGACCGATGCGGTTCGAAAGCCCGCAAGCAAACTTCGCAACAACAATGGCGACGCTTCGGATTTAAAGTCAGCGTGGAGTCAGCTTTACAATCTGGCGAACCCCGCGAGCTCGTTCAATCAAGCCCTGCAGGTTTTCGATTCGGTCGTATGCACCGACTGGGATCAGTTCGACGCCACGGCAGAGGGTGCTCTCGGTGCCATGATCACCGAGGCCTACCGAGCGCCATGGATTTCAAAGACAACACTCAGTGCAGCCGACCGAACTGTTGACCCGAAGCTTGGCTTCAGGCCTTACGCAGGCTGTGTGGCATTCTAAAAAATGCCAGGCCCTGTTCCTTGTCGCGAGGCGACAAGGAACAGGGCCTGGCACTTTTTACTGACGGAAATAATAGATGGCGGCGTAGTTGCGGCCGACTTCTTCAGAGTCCATGCCGTAGCCCACGACGTAGCGGTCGTCGATCGTCTGGCCAACGTAATCGGGCTTCAGGGGTAGTTCGCGGCGCGCTGGTTTGTCGAGCAACGTGAGTATCTTGAGCGAGGCCGGTGATGATGCAAGCAACCGCGTTTTCAAGAAGTTCAAAGTGCGACCTGTGTCGATAATCTCTTCGACAACAACGACGTGTTTGCCGGCGACGTTCACTGAAATGTCCTTCAACATTCGAATGGCACCGCCTTTTTCAACTGCGCCAAGCTGAACGAAATCAACTTGCAGCGGACGCTCAATTTTTCGAATTAGATCAGACAAAAAGATGCAGCTTCCCTTGAGCGGGCAAATGAAGACGATGTCTTTTCCCGCATAATCTTGTTCGACCTGCTTTGCGAGTTTGTGCACAAGTTTTTCGATATCTTCGGCTGTTAAAAAGGCGATCATATCGTCTTTTAGAGGCGCCAAGTTTTTACCGGTGCTGGCCGATTTCGTAGTTGCGTGGGGCTTTGAAGTTGTTTTCGCCATGGTGATCGAGGCTCCGTCAGTTGCGGTTTTACGCCGCTCGGTGGGTTCAGCTAAAGTTCAGTCAAAGTTTCGTCGGATTCCCGAGCCATCCGCATGTATTCTTTGGCTTGCGGGTGATCAGGGTCGCGCAGAAGAATAGTCTCCCACTGGTCGATGGCATCGGCGACTCTTTTCGACTGATACAGCATGAATCCGAACTTCAATCGAGCCGCGTGGTTCGAGGGCTGTTCTTGCACAATCTGACGAATTTCTTTGAAGGCCTGGCCAAGTTCGCCCTTCGCCGCGAGTGCGTCGACAATCTTTAGCCGAAGGTCTGTTTTCATCGGCAAGATCGTCAGCGCTTGCTTATACTGATCGATCGCATCGTCCCAGCGCTTATGAGAGAGGTACATATCCGCGAGTTCGTGGTGCTTCGAAGCCAATCGCTCTTTGAGATGTGTGTCTTGATCAAAGTTTTTGCGATTCAGCGCGCCTTGGGCGTCTTGAAAAACCTTTCGCCCCTCTTCGTAACGGCCAAGATCGTTTAAAATAATTGAAAGCCCGACACTTGCATCTGTGAAGGTTGGGTCGATTTCGAGTGCGCGTCGAAAAGTCTTAATCGCTTTCGTAAACCGACCTCGGTCATACAAAATCACGGCGAGATCGGAAGAGCG
>JALHOI010000211.1 GCA_022843085.1 Pseudobdellovibrionaceae bacterium | reverse complement strand
GTCGAGCTGAAAGAATCCACTGTTGGACCAACCCGGATACTCGGGCAGCGACGCCAAAGCAGAACGGCAGCACAACATCATCAAGGCTAACGTTAAGAAAAGCCGGGTCGGTAGCTTCATTAGTAACTGCGGCCCTGATCGATCTTCGATTGAATGGTCTTCAGAAGAGGCAGCATTCTTCGCGCTGTGGTCTCATAAGTCGCGCAGGCCGTCGAGAGTGCGGCGCGGGCCGCAACTACTTCGGGCAAGGTGCATCCCTCAATTTTGATCGAGCGAACATCAGCTCGACATCTCTTAACCCCAGCCACTGACAGAAGCGTGGCGCGCTGCAAGTGGACCTTTTTTTCAGCAAGTGCCGGAGCCGCTATTGCACGGTCCAAAATAAGGTTAAGCTCTCGCGTCTCGTCTTCGATGAGCGCCATCGCGGCACGAGTACCCGACCAATCTTCAGGAAAGCACTCTCGAGCTTGGACGGGCGCTTCAGGTAAATCTAAGTCCATCGCCGGATCAAGTGACGGCGAGGTCGGCTGATTCGCAGATGGGCTAGGCTGGCTTGCCGTCGAGGCCGTAGTTGGTTGTTGCGAGGGAGGCGCGACTTCTTTTTTCGGCGCACAGGCACCGAGAGTGCCTAGCAGAATTAGACCAATAACATTTTTCATATGCTTTAATGCGATATCAAGTTGCGTGCCTTGGTCGGGTCATTCAAACGACCCTGGTTGCTCCTGGAGCTTTCGTCAGATGGATTGCAATCCAAACTTTTCAGACGTGGCGATTCACTGTACGCCGGGCCTGCCCAAGATGCGTTTCTGATGCGTTCGCGGCTGCGAACGAAATCATGTTTAATTTCAGAAGAAGCCTTGGGTTGACGCTTGCGCTCCGTATACCGTGCGCGCGAGTCGCCAAACTAATTTTGGCCCAAGGAGACAGAATGAATTTACGATCAGTTTTAGCTTACGGTTTCATGGCAATGGGTCTCGTCCTCGCAAGCCCCGGTGCGAAGTCGGCGGTCGCTGAATTTCCGTTTGGGCCCGATGCAGACTTTAAATGCTCAGGCGCTTGGAAGGAGTCTGGGAAAACAGTGTCGTTTGAAGTGAATGTGAAAGACGGTGTAATGGAGTATCATGGTCCGCATGACCTTAAAAGTCAGACCGGTTTCTCGACGCCGGGCCGCCTCTCGATGTTGGTTGAACGACGTACGCTTTCAAAACGTGAAATAGTTGCCGGTTTTTCGTCGGCTTATTCGATCGACTGGAAGAACGGAGAGCGAGACTCTTTTGCCACGCTCGGTTTGGCTACGGACGGTGCGAAGGAAGACGGAATTCGTTTCATGCTGGTTGAAATGAGCACCAACATTCGTGGCGGCGGGCAGCTGTCAGTAACAAAAGTTGTTTGTGCTTTAAATTAAGTTAGCTTTGTAGAATGTCGGCTTTAAATCAGTGGGAACCGGTGTTCGAAAGAGCGTTGTTCGACGCAAGAAACTATCGCGATTTTCTTTCGCTTTTCTTCCTCGTACGTCGGGCTCAAGCGGATGCGCAGGGCAAATGGAGTCGCCCGAAACGCATCACGTTTCAATCGTTCGCTGACCGAGCCGGCTTCACGTCTAAAAGTTTTATGAGCGAGATACTTTCGGGTCGGCGTCGCATGACACTTCGTGCGTTTCCGAAAGTGGTAAAGGGATTGAAGCTGTCGCCAGGTTGGGCTGAGTATTTGAGAATTCTGGTCGAAGTCGAAGAGCCCGAGTTTCAGAACACGGGCGATAATGCTGAAAAAGCAAGTCTTAAGCTCCAGAAACAACAAGGCAAGCTTGTACGCCTGAGAGAGACGCTGACAGAAGCAGAGACCTCAAAGCTCTCTCGCCTAACGCTTGAGCCATCAATCACCGATATCTGTGTCGCTATCGGAGACCCGCGGGTTGGTGCAACGATTGAAAAAATTCAAGACGTGAGTCATCTGCCCGTCACCGTTTTGCGCGACTGTCTGAAGCGGATGGTTCGCATTGGTTTGGTTCGTTACGATTCTGAAACGAGCCGCTATCACAACGTTCCGCAGGCGATGAATGCTCTGCACGGGTCGAAGAATTCTCACTACCAGCGGTACTTTTGGTCGCGTCTGGTTCGTGCCCACCAAAGTATGCTTAGTAAAAAATCGGGTGTTCACATGACACAAACTTTTACGGTCAAACGCAGCTCACTCGATGCATTGATCAAAGAGTTTGAGAAAAAAATTATCGAGATAGCCGACGAGGCTGACGAAATCGATGGCGACGGAATCGCCGAGATTGTCGTCAGCCTGACTCATAACTTCGAAGACTGAATCCGCCGGGACGTCGGGGTCTACGGCCTTGTGAATTTGTACAGACTACCGTCTGCGTTCGCATAATTTCACGCCCAAATTAAGTTCCCGATCTATTTTTTACGCAGAGTCGCGAAGGCATGGTCCGCCGGTTGCTACTTGGTCACGATCGAGGGGTTAAGAAATGGTGAGTTTCAGGTTTACGCGATTGTCGTTCGGTTGTTTGGCCGCCACGGTGGGCCTATCAGGGTCGCCAGCTTTCGCAGGCCAAGCGGCCGTCACGGGCTGTTCACTTTTGTTCACCCCGCACATTGGGCGCTCGAAAGTGGAATTCGACGTCGAGGGAAATGAAATCGATGCGCGAGGCAACCGCATTTTAAAGCCTGGCGAAACCGCGTTTGCGACAAAACGTTCAGCGCCTTTTCAGTTGGTCGCTTCCGAAAGTCACACGATCTACGACGTTAAACAGATTCAGCATCTTTTAGATAACGAGAAGAATCTCGCTGAAGCCGTTAAATCTGAATACGAAAAGATGGTAGCGGCCGGCGGTTCGCGATTGATCGTTAAGCTTGCGGGCCTCGAGAAGCTTGAACCGCTTTACAGACTTATGCCGAACTTCACGGCGACGCTGGATCGCGTGAAGCGCGCCATGATGGTCTCAATAATGGCTGAACAGCCGGTCGTCTTGCCACCGATCATTCTGCTTGGACCACCAGGCGTCGGAAAGACGTTTTTTGCGGCCACTTTAGCCGACGCGATCGGCACGGGTTACGGCTTTATCCCGATGAATAGCGTGACTGCTGGCTGGATTTTGTCTGGCGCACACCCGACATGGAAGGGCGCCGTGATGGGTAAGGTCGCTCGAATTTTGATTGATGGTAAATTTGCGAACCCAGTCATCGTAGCCGATGAAATTGATAAGGCGGGCTCAAAAGAGTACGACGTGCTCGCTCCATTCTATCAACTTTGGGAATCTACCGCGACGACATTCACCGATGAATTTCTTCAGCTTCAAATCGATGCAAGTCTCATCAACTGGATCGCAACGGCAAACTACAAGCAACAGATTCCCGAGCCGATTCTAAAGCGAGCGATCGTAATAGATGTCCCTACACCCGACGAAGCACAGCTTCGTTTTATCGTCGACAACGTTTTGCGCTTGTATCTTGAAAGGCATCCCAAACTAAAGTTCTCGCCTGTTATCTCGAACGAAGTTTTCGCGACGTTTAGAAAGAAAACTCCTCGCGATATTCGTCTGCTGATCGAAGATGCGGTGGGTGGCGCTTTACTTGCGAACCGCACCGAACTTCAGGCCGTCGACATCGATACGGCCGTTTTGCATGAACAAGAAAAGCGAAGCATCGGCTTCGAGTTGAACTAAAAAATTAAGTTTCCGGCGTTGGGCTTGGCAACGGCATCGGAGCATTTCGGTGAACGGTGCCGCGCAAAGCTTCGTGCAGTTTTTCGATGCGAGCTTGGCGCTGCTCGCTTTCAGTTGGCAATGGTTCAATCAAATTATTCACAAATTGATAAGCGGAAATAAAGTCGATGTAGAATCCGCCAGGGAACGGAATAATCGGTGGCACGTAGCGAGTGATGATTTCGTTGAATTTCTCATTGAGCCACGGATCAACAACGTTTTCTCGTGAAAACCCCAGCCGATTTTTTTGAACGTCTCGAGTGACTTCGTACGAAGGCATTCCGGGTGCGCGCACACGAAAATCAAAGTCGAATGCCACGTTGGATCGTTCAAATTCCAGCCACGAGCTTTTTGGCAAAGGGCGACTTAATATCTGCATCAGAACCGCGAAACAGTAGGTCTGCAGAAGTCGGTCGTCGGCGGTCGATGAGAGGAAGCGAATCAGTTGTCCGTCTTTTGAAAGCTCGGCTTCGATTCGAACACGGCCAGTGACTCGCTGGCGGGCGAAGTCGTCGGGGTAAACCAGTTGTGAATTCACCCGGTCGTAAAGCGCTTGAAAGTACGAAAGTGATTCGAGCGTAAAAGTTAAATCCATCTGATTGCCGTACTGAACTGCGCCCGACCAACCTTGCCCAGCAGCCCCAACACGCGCCATCGGGTCACCGCCAAATTTGAGTGCGGCCGTATCGGCTGGTGCTGCGTTGGGATCTGCAGCGCTCGCGTCTGTCGCATCTTTAGCGCTTTTAGCCATTTGCACGTGCTGCGAAAAAAATCCGCCTGTAAATATATTCGACTTCGCAATCGCAACCGCCTCGCTCGGCAGGCCCGAGGATTTCGAACTCTGTTTCGGCAATGAAGGTCTCGAGCGCTGTTCGGCGCGAGGCTTGGTGCGACGTTCGGGAAGTTGTTCGTTATCGGCAAGATCCACAGCAAAGGAACTTGAATCAGAGTTGGTAAGTGTCAATTCTCTAGAGACCGATTGAAAAAGCGGAAGATCAAACGAAAGATCAAACGAAAGACCAAACGAAAGACCAAGCGCCACGTGAATCAGCAATGACGCCGCAAACGTCGACAGAAAAATTCGCCGGCTCAGCGCAAGCTGCCGCAGGCGGCTTATAAATCGACCGGCCAAACTGTCTTCTCCATCAAGAGGCTAACAAGCGAGCTGAGCCCGTTTTCGTCGTTCGAGTCAAACCGCGCGAGCGAAGGTGAATCAAGGTCAAGTACACCGATCACGCGATTTCCGTTCAAAATCGGGATCACAATTTCGGACCTCGACCGTTCATCGCAGACGATGTGGCCAGGAAACGCGTGAACGTCGTCGACGATGATGCTTCGTTTGTCGAGAGCGGCTTTGCCGCAGACTCCGCGCGTGAACGGAATATCAAGGCACGCGGGGCGCCCTTGAAAGGGGCCTAGCTTAAGGTGCTCGGGCCCGGTCGCCGCACGCACCAGGTAGAAGCCGCACCAGTTAAGATCAGGAAGGCGATTGTAAACAGCCGCAGAAAAGTTCGACAAGTTTGAAAGCCAGTCGTCGGTCAGAAGGCCCGAGAGTTCGAGCCTCAATTCGTGATACATCGAAGATTGGCTCGCAACCGATTTCGTCACGGCAAGAGTCCAAGTAATGCGCGGTAGGCCTCTCGTTCTTCGGCGGATGCCGCAACTACTATTTCACTTTCAACGCGAGCTCGTGCCGCCGATTTTATAACCTGCGCGGCAGGTATCGTATTGAAAGTTGCCAGAGCCTGCGCGGCCGCAATTCTTTCTGAAATCGTGTAGGACGCTCCGGATGGAAGCGTCTTCACGAGCACGAGCTCAAGCCATGCAAGTGCTTTGGCCTCGTAATCGACCGAAGTCGTCAGAAAAAACGGTGCCGTCGATGAACGCGCAAGTGCTGCGAGTTGGCGAGCCCGAACACGGGGAACGATTGTTTTCGCTGTGCGTTTTAAAGTCTCACTTGCAAGACCCTTCATCGAAACTTCGGTTTGATCTCGCGCAGTTTGGGCGGCCAACCCGTACCACGGTGTGGTCGAGAGCCAAACTAACATTTTGTCGCCGATCTTATTGAAGGCCGTCTGTGTCGCCGGAGAAAACTCTTCAAGGTTCATAACTTCGTCCATCGTCATGGCGATGCGTGCCCTCATCGCGAGCGGGTCAAAACCCGGTGGAACTGTACTGGCTTGAAACGTCACGAGATCGCGAAGATTTGCAGTCAACATGTAGCTAAGCCCCTGGGCTCCGGCCGAAACGTAATATTGAATTAGGGCCGACAATTGATTTTGAAAAGCTAATTGTGTTGAACGCAGATCAGCTTCAGACGCAATGAGTGAGGGGTCGCCCAGATAGACC
>JALHOI010000210.1 GCA_022843085.1 Pseudobdellovibrionaceae bacterium | reverse complement strand
GATCGACTTCGCGCAAGCCCAGCCCACAAAGAAGTGACCCGGCAGCAAAGTGATACGGATCACATGCCCAGAGGGTTCATCACGAGCCCTCAGCGCGGAGCTTCGTGAATCGGAAAGATCCAGTCGCCTTTGCGGTCGCGAATCATCTGCGAAGTTTTGCGAATCGCGTTTCGGTTGAGCGGCCCATAGATGTGCGGAAATAGTTTGTCGGGGTCATCGTACCGAACTGTTGGGATCACCATTTCTTTGTCGATGAAGAGAATCAAAAGCTCGTCGTCGAGATGCCGAAAAATATTGAAGGCGATGACGGACACAATGTACTCGCCATCGGTGCAGTGAATAAAACCATCGCGACCGAATTCACGAGGCAGATAGTCGGCCGCTGGGTCTAAGCTATCGAAGTAAGATTTTGGAACCATATGATACGTGATATCCATGAATCGAATTCAATCACTGCGACGCTGAAAGGGCAACCGGCCCCTGGCCGCCACCGGCATTTGCAATCACGTGAGTTTGTTAGTTAAACACCCGCATGGGCCGCATCAAACTGGAAACGTACATCGCAGCACCGCTTGAACGATGTTTTGATCTCGCACGCAATGTCGATCTTCACGTCGCGACGGCTGCGACGACAGGCGAAGAGATCGTGCCCGATTCGAGCGGCCGAGTTCCACGCGGGCTTCTTCAGCTGGGCGAGACTGTCACGTTCCGCGGCCGTCATTTCGGCATCACCCAACAAGTTACCGCGCGGATCACAAAACTCGATCGACCGCATTCGTTTCGCGATTCACAGGTGGCAGGAATTTTCGCGCGCTTTGACCACGATCATATTTTTGAAACTCAAGATGGCGGTACGGTGATGACAGATGTTTTCGATTTCGAATGTCCGTTGGGCCCGTTTGGGCGCATCGCAGACCCGATTGTGGCGCGCCACCTCTCAAACTTTATTCGTGAACGAAATTTAATTTTGAAAGAGGTCGCAGAGAGCGAAAAGTTCAAAATCTACCTATCGGAGACAACGTGACGGACGGTGATAAGCTCTCTCAGCCCGCTGCGCCTATTCGCCCTCCACCCAAAAAAACTTTTGTTCGCGATCACGAACTTGGCGCATTCAAGCTGGTTGAAACCGCCGACGGAAGTCTAACGGCTCAGTTCGGCGAAGCCGAGACGATGCACTCTTTGCGCGGAGCCTTCAAAGAAACGGTTTATATTTACGGAACAGCGCTCGACCGCGCGCGGGCAGTTGTCAAAAATCCTCGCACACTTTCTCTCGGTCTTGGCGTCGGTTACGTTGAAATTCTTAGTACCGCGTATGCGCTGAAGGCGGGTGAAACTCCGCGCGGCGAAAGTTTTGAGTCAGTCGGTGATCTGACTTCAAGCTTCGAAGCCTGGCTTCAAGGTGGCGACGAAGCGCTTGTGCCACACTCTTTGTACGACGACATCACGCGACGAACGAGCGAACTTACGTCTATACCTGCGAGCGCGATTCGCACGGCGCTCGCGAAAGCTGTCGAAGTTCAAGACTGGAGCCTTCGCCCGGCTATGACACCCGCGACGACATTTCCGATGAAATTTCACTGTGTGGCGTTCGACGCGTTCTCATCGAAGTCGACGCCCGAACTTTGGACCCGCGAATTCCTCGACCATTTCGCAACTGCTGCATGCGATCCAACGTGCGTGCTTTCAACCTATGCCTGCACCGGTCACCTCAAGCGCGCTTTAGTGGACGCCGGCTTCACTCTCGAAATCCGCGAGGGCTACGCGAGCAAGCGCGATTCAACCCTGGCTGAGAGGGTACCTGCTTCCCAAATTTGGGAAGCAGGTACCCTCAGATAAAGATGCCCATCGAGATGGCGGCTCTTACCCAGCGGTGATCGGCGTCGACCAACCGGGGTGGCTTCATGATATCGGCCAACGGGGCCCTTGTCACAAGGCCGTTTCGGACGACGACGGCTTTGCCCCAGTCATTTTCGGTCACCATGCGTCCGACTTCGACTCCCATCGCGGCTGTTAAAAACCGATCAGTGGTCGTCGGGTGCCGCGACCTCTGCAAGTGTCCGAGAATCACATTTCGAGATTCCCAACCGATTTCGGTCTCGATCCAACGTGCGATCTCAAGCGAGATTCCACCGAGGCGATCGACTTGGTGACTACCTTCAACTCGAAAAGCGACCGTCGCAGATTCGCCTTCGAAATGCGCGCCCTCGCCTACGACGATCATAGCGCCTCGACGTTTTTTCGCTTTCAAACTTTCGAGATGCGCCTTCAAAGCTGCTCGTGAGACCGGCCTCTCGGGCACCAAGATCGCGTCGGCATACGAGGCAAGTCCCCCGCCAAGGGCGATCCAACCCGTGGTGCGCCCCATGGCTTCAACAACAAAGACGCGCTTGTGTGCGTCGGCCGTCGCACGCAATGCATCGACGGCTTCTGAAACGACGGCGCAGGCCGTATCGAATCCGAACGTCACATCGGTTCCCTGCAAATCGTTGTCGATTGTTTTCGGTACGCCGATCAATTTCAAACCGCGAATCACGCGACTCAAACCCTCGAAAGTTCCGTCACCACCGGCCGCAATCAGCCCGTCGAGCTTAAGTTCGGCGAAAGCTTTTAAAAATTCGTCTTCGCGGCCTCGCGTGCTACTTTTGTTCGATGAACCGAGAATTGTTCCAGCATTCATGTGAGCGTTCAGAACGGTGTCGCTGTCGAGCAAAACCGTGCGACGTTCATAGACGCCGTCAAATCCGTCGCAAATACCGACGATATCAACAGGCTCACCGCCAAGTGAACGCACCGTCGCTTCGATGATTCCGTTCAGGCCCGGGGCATCTCCGCCCCCTGTCATCAGACCGATTCGTCGTCGTCCCTTAGAAACCGGACCGTTATTTCTACTGCTCATGACAAAAGACCTCTTTTAACTCGAAGGCTGATTGTTTAGGGTAGCGACGTGAACATGACGAGTCAAAGTCAGCAATTAAGCCTCAGCTGGCTCGATCGACCTCAGGCCTGGATCGACCGCCTCGAAACGCTTGTTCCGCAGGATGCGAAAGAAGCCTGGCGCTGGCACGTCTCGCACCACCAACTGTTAACACTTGCGAAACGTTCCGAGCGCGAGGTCGGGCTGTCGATTTTGTGGTTCGCCGTGACACAAGACTTTGAAACCTTGATGTTAGGAGCAGCCCTACCTCAAGATCGCATCGCGATTGTTCCCCCCGCGCGGACAGCCGAGAGACCTCAGCTCGACCGCGAGGAGAGCCAAGCCTTGCACGACTTTTTAAGAGCTCGCTTAAAAATATCTTCGATCATGGGTTGCGAGACCGAACTTAGAAATTTTGGCTTTCTGTTAAATGATGACCGCCCCATTTTCGGATACAATGAAGTTCTCGAACGACAAACACCATGGGGAAAGCGCCTCACCAACGTCGCGAGTCTCGATTCGAAATATCTGAGGTCACCGCTTGCAGTCACGCGTCGTGCGAATGAAACCGATCGACCCATGGTTGCACGCTGGGCCAGAATTTTCGCAGCCGACACCCGGGCTGAAGCGAACGCGACAACAGTCGAGGCCTTCGAATGGATGCGCCGGGGCAAACTTCTCATCTTTGAAACAGATCGTCCGGTCGGTATGGCCGCGCTGTCGGGAGAATACACGGACCCCGATTTCGGTCGTTCATGCCGGCTTTCGCTGATCTACGTCGATCCGGTTTACCGAGGACGTGGTTACGGACACGACATGCTCTCAGCTATCGAGAACGAAGTTCGGCTTGAAAGTGCAAACGCGCTGGTGCTGTATTCAGATCCTGAAAATAAACGAGCTCACCGCTTCTACGCGAGCTTAGGTTTTACCGCAGCCGATGATTGGATCGAAGTTTCATCGACCGAAACCTCAGGCCTTAACGTTAACACAACCGGATAATGATCCGACGGTAGTGTGCGTTTTTCATTCTGGTTACGCGGAATCATGCGGTACTTTCCGCTTTCATCGCGAAACCGATAGACCCAAGTATTTTCTGGATCGACCCGATGTTTTAAACTCTGCTGCAAAAGAATGTAATCCAGTTGCCGACTTAGACCCGGGCGCCGGTTGTTTAAGTACATCCACGTGAAACGTTCGTCTTGTGGAATGCCGGCAAGCTCAAGACAACACCGCAAATCACTCACCCGTATCGCTTCAAATTCGGGCTCTTCGAACGGCCCCGAAATGGTTCCGTTGAAATCTCCCGCTATGAAAATTGGGACATCAGAAAGCTCGGCTTTGACCTCACCATAAATCGTAACGAGCATCTCGAGTTCAGCCTTACGACGATCTCGACCCCCCGGATCAATACGATCTTTGTCGAGTTGTGACTTCAAGTGAACCTGCATCAAAATAAACTCGGGCCTTGCTTGAGCCCCGTCGCTCGTCTCAGCCGGTGGATCGGCATAACACCGCAGTTCAAGAACATCGCGAGAAAATCTGTGTCCGGTGACTCGGCCACTCCGCAGATGTGTGTAACCGGTTTCTTTCGAAAGCTTTTCGTGCGGGTACAGAAAATCAAGCTTACGACTTTTGTGTGAAATCAAATCGTACGTCAACGGCAAGCTACGCTTAACCAAAAATCCAAGGTCGATGCCTCGGTCTGAATTTCCCTCAACTAAATGCGTCGCATACCGATCGCGCAAAAAATATGTTGAAAAGTTCGCCAAGCTCTCGCGCCCGCCAACCTCACTCAGCATCAGAATATCGGGGTCAAGGTCATCGACGGCTCGAGCAATGTCTCGAATCTTTGAAAGCTGCTTGTTGTCGACCGTCGACCGCGACAGGCGGCTCCATTCGGCATCAGTCATCGTGAGCGGATCTTTGAGCGGCGTTTCGTCAAGATAGACGAAGAAATTCTCGGTGTTAAAACTGACAAAACGCCAGCCGCGATTTTCAAAGAGACCCATCGTCAAATCTTACTCTGCAACGCCGACGAAAAAAAGGCGGACTTTGAGGGTCCGCCCTGTTCAGTTTTAGATTCGGCCAATCGACATCAGCCGCGCAGTTCTACTTCTTCTTCTTGCCGGCCGGAGTTACACCCGAACCAACCTTCGGCGGCTCTTGACCGTGCCCTGCGGGCATACCCGCACCCTTCTTGATTTCAAGAAGCTCAACTTCAAAAATCAAAACGCTGTTTGGAGGAATCGGACCGGCGCCGCGCTCGGCATAGGCAAGATCAGGTGGAATTGTCAGCTTCCACTTCGCGCCGACTTTCATCAGTTTCAGAGCTTCATCCCAACCCTTGATGATCTGACCGAGTGGAAATTCAGCCGGCTCTTTGCGGTCGATCGACGAGTCGAATACCGTTCCATCCGTTAAAGTTCCTTTGTAGTGAACCTTGACGACGTCGCCGTCAGTCGGCGACGCGCCGTCTCCGGGCGCCATGACTTCGTATTGCAGACCCGAAGCAGTGGTTGTGACTCCGGCCTTAGCTTTGTTAGCAGCCAAAAACGCGATGCCCGCCTCTTTCGACTTTGCAGCACCCTGTTCGCTGATCTTCTGAATTGCGGTTCGAATTTCTTCGCGAGCAATGCGCGGCTCTTTGCCCGCCAACGCGTCTTCAACACCGGCAAGAATGGCTGCATTGTTGGCTTTTACATTCAGTTTTTTTACTTGCGTCCCGATTTCAAGACCGAGAGCGTAATTGGCTTTCGCCTCATCGGCCGCAAGATCTGCGTTGCCGACGAACTTACATCCCGAAATAGCTAAAACTACCGCGCCGGCGAGAGTTGCGCTTGCGACCGCCTTCGACTGCACCATACGAATGCCCATGAACTCGTGTCTCCTAATTAAAGTTGATAAGATAAATCTCGATGATTTAAACACGCTCTATGATTTCTTTAAAAGTGGTGATGCTACTGAAGAAGAGACGGAAGCAGAATTTCAAAAGTGTCTGAAAAAAGTAGAAGCCATTGAATTCAAGAATATGCTGAGTGCACCTGAGGATCATCTCAATTGTGTGCTGCAGATCAATTCCGGTGCAGGAGGAACTGAGAGTTGTGATTGGGCCGGAATGTTGATGCGTATGTACATGATGTGGGCAGAAAAACAAGGATTTAAAGTAAGTGAACTCGACTTCAATGCCGGCGATGT
>JALHOI010000209.1 GCA_022843085.1 Pseudobdellovibrionaceae bacterium | reverse complement strand
TGCCCAGTAGCTGCCACAACGCACTCACCTGAAGGTCTCAACGAAATGACCTACAACCGCTGTGTTGGAACTCGATATTGTGCGAACAACTGTCCCTACAAAGTGCGTCGTTTCAACTGGTTCAATTTCATGAAGACGCGGCAAGAGCCGCTTCACATGGCCTACAACCCAGAGGTGACCGTTCGTCCGCGCGGTGTCATGGAGAAATGCACGTTCTGTGTTCAGCGAATTCGCAGAGGAACCAACAAGGCTCGTGACGAGAAACGTCCGTTGAAAGATGGCGATGTCACGCCCGCATGCGCGGAATCGTGCCCAAGCGACGCGATTACCTTCGGCGATTTAAACGACCGCACCTCGCGAGTTGCGAAGTTGTTTGAAAATAAGCGGTCGTACAAGCTGCTTGAAGAACTGAACGCTGCGCCTCGCATCGCTTATCAGACCCGTATTCGAAATGCCGAACGTGCGGCGGCTCCCGAGCATGGTCACCATGCCCCCACTGACAAGCACTCGCTTCATACAAATCAGCAGAACGAGGGTGAGCTCGTATGAGTACCGGTCTAGACACAGTCGCTCGAAAACCGTTGGTTCTAGGCAATAAAACTTACGAGGATATCACGAACGATATCTTGGCGCCGGTCGATGCGCCCCAGGGCAAGAAGTGGTTTGCGCTATTCCTGAGCGCGAAGATGCTTTTCGTTTTCTACATTTTGCACATTGCCTACATCATCGCGACCGGAATGGGCCTGATGGGGACCAACTCCCCAATCGGCTGGGGAACGATGATTATTACGTTCGTCTTTTGGATTGGTATCGGTCACGCCGGTACCCTGATCTCAGCCGTTTTGTTTCTCTTCCGTCAAAAGTGGCGCACGTCGGTGGCCCGCTCGGCCGAGGCCATGACTGTATTTGCGGTTATGACGGCCGGTATTTTTCCACTCATTCACACGGGCCGGCCGTGGCTTGATTTCTGGCTGCTACCGTACCCAAACCAACGCGGACCACTTTGGGTCAACTTTCGCTCGCCTCTTCTTTGGGACGTCTTCGCGGTGACGACCTACGCCACTGTATCGTCGGTGTTTTGGTACGTGGGTTTGGTTCCCGATTTTGCGACGATTCGCGACCGCGCGAAGACCAAGCTTCGGCGTGTCATCTACGGCGCACTTTCGTTGGGATGGCGAGGTTCGGCACGCGACTGGGCTCACTACGAGATGGTGTACCTGTTGCTCGCGGGCCTTTCGACCCCACTCGTACTGTCGGTTCACACGATCGTATCGTTCGACTTCGCGGTTTCGATGCTTCCGGGTTGGCACACGACAATCTTCCCACCGTATTTCGTGGCGGGCGCGATCTTCTCGGGCTTCGGCATGGTCGTGACGCTTCTCACGCTCGTTCGAATCGGTTTTCCACAATTCAAAGATTACATCACGATCGATCACATGGAGGTCATGAACAAGATCATCATGACGACGGGCCTCCTGGTTGGTTACGCCTACGGTTCTGAATTTTTCATCGCGTGGTATTCGGGTAACCCATACGAGGTCTATGCGTTCACGAACCGAGCGTTCGGCCCGTATTGGTGGTCGTATTGGATTATGATCACGTGCAACGTTGTGATCCCACAGCTTTTTTGGGTCGAGCGATTCCGTCGATCGATTCCCGTGATGTTCGTCGTTTCGATCTTCGTCAACATCGGAATGTGGTTCGAGCGATTTGTGATCACGGTCACCTCACTTCATCGCGACTTCCTTCCATCGAGCTGGGGTATGTACGCGTGGTCGTGGTTTGACGGCGCGATATTGTTTGGCAGCTTCGGAATGTTCTTAACGATCTTTATGCTTTATCTGAAGTTTGTTCCGGCCATTTCGATCGCCGAAGTGAAGCCCGTGTTGTACGTCGGTAAAAAGCGTCCTGCGTCTGCTAACGGACACGGATCTAGCGGAGGAGGTCACTAATGGCCCAAAAATTAAAGAAGAAAACAGGTGGAGTCGCCGGCATCTGGCTTGATGACCACGACTGTGTTGTGGCCGCCAGAAAAGTTCGAGAAGCTGGCTTCAAAAATTTCGATGCGATCACACCATTTCCGGTCCACGGCATGGAAGAAGCGATCGGGATTAAACGGTCGTTCATTCCTTACGTCACTTTCGTCATGGGTATTGTTGGCCTCGCAAGCGGCGTGGCTCTTCAGCAGTGGACATCGGCGACGGATTGGCCGATCAACGTCGGCGGTAAGCCGTTCATGTCAGGTCCCGCGTTTGTTCCAATCATGTTTGAGCTGACGATTTTGTTCGCCGCACTGTCGTCTGTCGCGGCTCTTTTTGCGATTTGCAAACTTCCAAAACACGATCCGCCGGTGATTGATCCGGCACTGACAAGTCACAAGTTCGCAATTTTCATTTCTGAAAACGATTCCGGCTACAACGCTGAACGTTGCGAGCAGTTGCTGAAGAGTTTGGGCGCGGTCGAGACAAAACGACTCTCACATTATTGAGCCGGTCCAACTGCGACCAAGGGTTATAGGGTTATGATGATTTTAAAGACTGGTTTCATAAATGTAAGTCTGGCTGTTGGTTTGGGTTGCACCGTATTTGTGCTCGGTGCATGCACGAAAAAGACGCCCGAGCTACGCAGCCAACCGAACATCGAGCTTATTCAAGACATGATGGATCAGCCGTCGCTGAAGGCGCAAGACGCCGAACCATCTGATCCGCAAAAAGGGTCGTCGCGCTTGCCGCCTGAAGGCAGCGTTCCGGTTGGGTACACTCCCTACAAGTACGCGGGTAACGCAGCGGATGCGGCCGCAAACCTAAAAAATCCGTTTGCGGGCAACACGAAGGCCGAAATCTTAGAATTGGGCCGACGCAAGTACGAAATCTATTGCGCGGTTTGCCACGGGTACACGGGCGCTGGTGACGGACCTGTCGCACCGAAGATGGCGTTAAAGCCGCCTCCGGTGACCAGCGATAAGATCCGAACCATGAACGATGGCGGCATTTATCACATCATTACAGACGGTCAGGGTGTGATGTCGTCCTACGCTTACCAAATGGTTAAAGATGAAGATCGTTGGGCGATTGTTAACTACATCCGCAGCCTTCAAAAGCTTGCGGCAGGTGGTTCGACTGCTGACAAAGCTGAAATCGAAAAAGCAGCAAAATCAGGTTCTTACTAGCCCCCGAAATCCGGATTTACGAGTCTAAGCAAGAAGGAAAAAATGGCAGTATCAGAAACACTCTCTTCTCCAGCGCAACCCGGCCACTTCGTGGCGGGCAAAGGGCTTCGAACTGTTTATTCGGTCTCGATTTTCCTCGGCGTCGTTCTTTTCGCGCTTGCTCTTTATCAAGATCACGATCGCGCATGGCATGGCTATCTCTCGTCCTACATGTACTGGACTGATCTAGCCCTCGGTGGACTGTTCTTCACCGCTCTTCAGCACGTTACGAAAGCGGGCTGGTCGGTCAATATTCGGCGAATCTGCGAATCTTTCACGGCGTTTCTCCCGATCGCAGCAGTCGGTGCTGTTGTGCTACTTCTCGGTTCAAAGCATCTCTATGTCTGGATGGATCCTGAAGTCGTTGCGGGCGACGCAATTCTCAAGGGAAAAGCAGCGTACCTGAATACTCCGTTTTTCATCGTACGCATGGTTGTGTTTTTTGGGCTTTGGCTCATTTTTTCGAAAAAGATTGTCGGCAACTCGCTCAAGCAAGACCACGACGGCGACGCTAAATGGACACTGAAGAACGTACCCCTTTCGGTTGCTTTCATTCTTGTCTTTGCACTTTCGTATTCGCTTTTCAGTGTCGACACCCTGATGTCGCTACAGCCTCACTGGTTCTCAACAATTTGGGGTGTCTATAACTTCGCCGGACTTTTTCAGTCGTTCCTCGCGATGCTCATCATTTTCGTGGTCTATTCGATGAAGAAGGGCTGGTTGCGTGGCTTGGTCAGCGAAGACCACCTGCATGACCTCGCCAAATTCCTCAAGGGCTTTACCGTTTTCATGGCCTACATCGGATTTTCGCAGTTCCTTCTGATTTGGTACGCAAACTTGCCTGAAGAAACCATCTTTTACCTCGCGCGAGCGAACGGGTGGTGGATGGCGATAACGTTCTCGCTTCTGATTTTGAAATTTGCTGTGCCGTTTCTTCTGCTATTACCGCGATGGGCGAAGCGAACGCCAAACCACCTCGTGATGGTGTCGGTGCTTGTTCTCATCATGCAATACGTCGACATTCACTGGATGGTCTTCCCGAACTTCGACCCCTATGAACCGAAGTTCGCATGGCAAGAAATCGGAAGCTTTCTTCTGATGGGTGGATTGTTTTTGTGGTCGGTGACGAACTTCTTATCGAAACACAAGCTCGTGCCGATTCGCGATCCTAGAATTGCAGAATCGACGCATCACCACGTCGCGTACTAGCGGCGGCCTGATTTCTTGCCGGCTGTTATTCTAAGGACGTCTAGAAACGATCTTCACCACGCTTGTCGTGGTGGAGACCGGGTTTTCTTTTCGTCCAGCCAAAAGGTTTGTCGTCTTCTCGGTCACCTTTAAAGTCGTGACCTCGTCCGCATGTAAATCGATCTCGACGCGAATTTCGCGCTTTGAGAGACCGTTTGCTTTTGTGTCATCTCCGAAAATAACGTCATTCGAGATAATCAGCAGCTCTCGCACAGGCTTTTCTCTGGGAATCAGCTGAAATCGTGCGGCAAGCCCCGAAATTGTGCCTGTTTCGTCCAACGACAGCGGAACCGATCCACTCTGGATAAGTTGGTTCTCGCCCAGTCGCATTCGCAGGGGACTAGCACCCGGTTCGAAGCTGACGGAAAGAACGGCGGGGTGTCCGTCAATTTCGACATTGTAAACACCGTTTGGCAGTCGCTGTTTGAGTTTTGAAAGCAGATACCAGCGCGCGGCCGGGTTTTTGACTTCGTCTGGAAGTGCACTGTGGCTCAAAATAGTTCGGTAGGGCGCCGCCTTAAAAAGATTCTGGCAGGATAGAGCTTGCGCTTGAACTTCGCGGGCGAACAAGGCGATGAAAACGGGCACAAGCAGACGCGACACAAACAAACGGTGATTCATGAGGCTTTCCGTTTGCGAACAGGATGCCATCTCGATGTTACAGGGGCAGTCCTTTGTGGGCGTTTGGGGCAATCTGACCGCGCAGGTCTTACAATGGAATGACGGAATTGGTCCCGAATCGCGAAATCGATGACTCCTGCTTTTGCGCTGGGCCGCCTGGCCAGCGCTTGAAAAAGGCTGGCGGGTCTCGTAGAGTGCGGGGATGTCTGTTTTGGCACTTCTCGTTTCATGATCGATCCTAATAATTCCGTGGAAGATAATTCCGTCCGAAATAATACTTTTGTAGTCTATCTCCCCGACGGGAATTCGATCGCTTTTTCGGCCGAGCCGACCGTGCTCGAAGTCGCTCAGAAAATCGGAGCGGGCCTCGCCAAAGCCACGCTCGGAGCAAAATTTAATGGCCAGCCCGAGATTATCGACCTCCGCGAGAAGGTTCCGAACGGAACCAAGATTGAGATTCTGACTTCGAAAAGTGCGGCGGGCCTCGAAGTGATTCGTCACTCGGCGGCCCACGTTATGGCGCAAGCGGTTCAATCCATTTGGCCCGACGTCAAAGTAACGATTGGCCCGGTCGTCGAAAACGGCTTTTATTACGACTTTCAAAGTCCGCGTACGTTTTCTCCGGACGATTTTGAAAAAATCGAAAAGAAGATGCAAGAGATCATGGCGGCCGATCTCGAAATCAGGCGCGAGCAACTGGACGTCCCAAAAGCAAAAGCGCTGTTCGAAAAAATGGGTGAACATTTTAAGCTCGAGCTGATCGATGGCATCGTTGAGAAGACGGGTGCGAAAACGGTCGGCGTTTATCACAATGGTGATCAGTGGTTTGATCTTTGCCGTGGCCCGCATATTCAGCGCACCTCTCAAATCAAAGCTGTGAAGTTGATGTCGATCGCGGGCGCCTACTGGCGGGCCGACGAAACTCGCGAACAGCTTCAGCGTGTTTACGCGACCGCATTTGCGGATAAAAAGGATCTCGATCTTTACCTTTCGCGGATGGAAGAAGCGAAAAAGCGCGACCATCGCAAGCTTGGTAAAGAGCTTGGTCTTTTCATGTTTCATCACT
>JALHOI010000208.1 GCA_022843085.1 Pseudobdellovibrionaceae bacterium | reverse complement strand
CGACATCGCGCTTCGCTTCAGAACTGACTTCTTGTTTTTAACTAAGTTCTGTTTCATCGCGTTCCTCAAAATGCTGGCAGCGTGTAGCTGACGCCAAGGTTCAAAAGCCCCTCAAGAAAAAACTTCTGCGAAAATGCGCTCGACGGCTGAACACTCGTCTGGGTATCGAGCCTGATTGAAGTCGGATCAGGACCTTGGTAGGCGAGCGCGCGAAGATCGAATCGAAACGACAACGATGGGGTCAAATGAAACTTCTGGCCCAAACCGACTGAGATCACAGGTACAGACGAATCGCCAATACCATACATGCCGGCACCCAACAGACCAAAGAGGTGTAAGTTCATGACGTAGTCTTTTGTAAACGAAAGTTTTCCGTAGAACGCCGAGTACTGCCAATTAGCCAAAAACAAATATTTGGGCGACGGACCATACTGAAGATTGGCGAAAGTGGGTGGCGGGCCCGAATTTGGAATAGGATTCAGCTGCGCAGCTTCATTCGACAGACCCTGCAAAAACGTAGC
The DNA here is from genome assembly GCA_022843085.1 of Pseudobdellovibrionaceae bacterium. Lineage (GTDB taxonomy): Bacteria > Bdellovibrionota > Bdellovibrionia > Bdellovibrionales > JAMPXM01. Next base: position 5,624 of record JALHOI010000208.1, on the reverse strand, counting down.
ACCGTAGAGGTTTATTCCGTGCTCTTCGTTGATATGGTACGAAAGCGTTCCGCCCACCTGGAGTGGATTATAGAACGGTTCGGTTAGCGCGTAGCCCATCAGCAAACCAAATTCAATTCGTCGTGAAAGCGAGACGCTTCGATTTCTGACACTCGTTGGCTGATCAAACACCGGCAGAACAGATTCAGTCGCAAGTTCATCTGTCGGAAATGTGATGGTCTCGGCCTCAGCTTTTGAGAAAACGAAAGCCGTCTGCACAAACACAACAAGCCCGATACGGGCCCAACAATGCAGAATTCTGCGACACATGATGACTCCAACCTTCGAAGCTTGAATCACGCTTCGACTGGTTGTCATTGTGGCATCGTGTGTAACCCAGTGAAAAGGCTATTGAACTAACTGCGGCTTTAGGGCACGGCGAACGTCTGGCTTCGCCACTTATTATGTACGCTTAGCGAAGTTTTGCCTGAAGAAGGTCCTGTAGATGAAGAAGTCCTACGGGCCGCGAGGGTTCACTCGATTCTCGATTCACGACGAACAAAGTCTGAATCTTGAACTGTTCCATCATGAAAAGTGCACGTTCGGCGAGTTCACCAGCATCAACGGTTTTTGGAGCACGCGACATTAGGTCGCCCGCCTTATCATCGAGAGGATTCAAACTTTTATCTAGGCGACGACGCAGATCACCGTCTGTTACGACGCCGACAAGCTGTTTTTGTTCATCCAGCACGCCTGCTATTCCGCGGACTTCTTTTTGTGTCATAGTCGACAAGACTTCGCGCATCGGAGTATCGAGCCTGACGAGTGGAAGCGCGTCGCCCGTGTGCATGACGTCAGAAACACGGGTCAGAAGTTTACGCCCAAGCGTTCCACCGGGGTGAAGTTCGGCATACTGTTCGCGGCTAAAGCTTTTTCTTTGCATGGTTGCAACAGCAAGTGCATCGCCCATGACAAGTGTCGCCGTCGTCGAAGCGGTCGGAGCAAGACCAATCGAGCACGCCTCTTCGCCAACACTAACATCGAGAATGACGGCGCCGGCTTTGCCTAAAGTGCTCTGAGGCTTACCTGTGACGGCAATGAGCGTGATATTTTTGCGAGCGACGTAACGAAGCAATGCTTCGAGTTCAGGTGTTTCGCCGCCATAGCTTATTGCTACGACGACATCGGCGTCGCCCATGACGCCCATGTCTCCATGAGAGCTTTCAGCCGGATGAAGAAAAAATGCAGGCGTACCAGTGGACGCAAATGTCGAGGCGATTTTACGACCGATCAGGCCCGACTTACCCATTCCCGCGACAACAAGCTTGCCGCGACACTTCGCAATCAAATCAACGGCCTGATAGAATGCGGTTGACTGGGGCTCGGATGCGAGGCGAGCTTTCATCTTTTCAAGACCACGAATTTCGACGTCGATCACTCGAGCCGCTTCGGCGACGTCAACCGCAATTTCGCTAAACTTAGTACTTACATCAGCGTTCATCGAGACACCTGAGCGCGGCCCGAACGCGCCGTCGAAGGACGACCTGCCGATCGACTATTCGATTTCTTTGTTGGCGACTTCATCGTCTTTCTAGAATGGCTTCGGGCTCTGTTAAGTAGCGCGGCCTCAACAAAACTGCGAAACAGAGGATGCGGACTTGTCGGACGCGATTTGAATTCAGGGTGAAACTGAACGCCAACCATCCAAGGATGCGTTTCAATCTCAATGATCTCGACAAGATCCCGCTCTTCGCAGACCCCTGCGAGCATCATTCCATTCTTTTCAAAAAGAGGTCGGTACTTGTTGTTAAACTCATAGCGGTGTCGATGGCGTTCGTGAATCAAAGCCTTGCCGTAGACTTTTCGTACAATCGTGCCCTCCTGCAGAGTGCACGGATACGACCCAAGTCGCATGGTCCCGCCTTTATCCTTTATTGTCCGCTGTTCTTCCATGAAATCGATCACGAGGTTTCGCGAGGCCTTGACCTTGCTACCCGCCTTTACGCCTTGTTGAAACTCGCGCGACGTCGCATCCGAGATTCCACAAACGTTGCGAGCAAATTCGATGGCGGCAAGCTGCATACCAAAGCAGATTCCGAAAAACGGAACTTGATTTACTCTCGCGTGTTGAATCGCGACCATTTTACCTTCGGCACCCCGCTCGCCGAAACCACCCGGAACAAGAATCGCATCGACTCCTTCAAGTGCGCCGGCAACATTTTCTTCAGTCAGAGTCTCTGAATCGATCCATGCGAGATCGACCTTTGTTTTATTCGCAATACCACCATGCACGATCGCCTCGTGCAGCGATTTGTAGCTCTCTTTCAAGTCGACATACTTGCCGACAATTCCAACTTTCACGGTCTTCGACGGATTCTTCAACGTCTCGACCATCGCCTGCCAGGGCGCCATATCTGCTTTTTTCTCGACGTGAAGGCCAAGTCGAACGATCACTTTTTCGTCAAAGCCTTGGTCGTGCAGCATGAGCGGCACTTCGTAGATCGTTGAACTGTCTTGCGCGCCGATCACGTTTTCGGGTCGCACCGAACAGAAAAGTCCGATCTTAGCTTTCACTTCTTTTGGAATTGTACGTTCACTTCGGCAAATTAAAAAGTCTGGCTGAATTCCTATTTCGCGAAGTTCCTTAACCGAATGTTGAGTCGGTTTCGATTTCAACTCGCCAGCCGCAGCGATGTAAGGCAAGTAGGTCACATGAATGAAAAGCGAGTTGTCGTGTCCGACATCGGTTCGCATCTGCCTGATCGCCTCGAGAAACGGTAAACTTTCGATGTCTCCAACGGTACCGCCGATTTCAACAATTGCGATTTCAGCACCTTGGGCGGCTTCGAACATGCGCGATTTAATTTCATCCGTGATGTGTGGAATCACCTGCACTGTACCGCCGAGGTAATCGCCCCGGCGTTCGCGGGCAATCACAGTTTCGTAAACCTGACCCGTTGAAACCGAGTTCGCGCGGTGGACAGTGATCGATGTGAACCGCTCATAATGGCCAAGATCAAGATCGGTTTCTGCACCGTCTTCGGTAACAAAGACTTCACCGTGCTGCAGCGGCGACATCGTGCCGGGATCAACGTTCAAATACGGGTCGAATTTCATAATCGTTACTTTTAATCCGCGCGCCTCGAGCAGTGTTCCGAGGGATGCGGCCGTCAAACCTTTACCGATCGACGAAACGACGCCGCCCGTAACGAAGATAAATTTTTGTTGAAGCTTTTCAGCCGATCGTGCGGTCGTACGCCGAATCATCTGTTTTCGATTAGACCGAGCCATAAGAATTCCCCGCACGTTGAGTCAGAAGCATTTTTTCAATCTTTTCCACGTCATCTGGGGTGTCAACTCCCCAGCTTTCATGCCGTGTACGAACGACATGGATCGACGCACCTAAGTACAGCGCACGCAATTGCTCGAGCCCCTCGAAGAATTCGAGTCCGCATGGCGGCGCGGAACAGAAGCGTTTCAAAAAAGCGGGCCGAAAGGCGTAAATTCCGACATGTTTCAACACCGACTTCTGAACAGAATCTTTGTGAGCGGCGGCTCCTGCGAGGGCTGGCTGCAACCGGGAGAAGGGAATCGGAAATCGGCTAAAATAAAGTGCCCGGTCTTCATGGGTGACGACAATCTTTGCTGTCGTATTCGACATCATGGCCTCAAGACCTTCGCTTGTCGAAAGATCGAATTCTCTGCCGAGAGTTGCCATTTCAATTTGCGATCGATTCCTGAAGGCAGCAACGAGGGCGTCGAGTGGCGCACCCTCGATCAACGGTTCGTCGCCTTGAATATTCACAACGACATCGACCTGGACCAAACCCGCAGTCTCGAGTGCCGCCCAAGTGCGATCCGTGCCGCTCGGAAGATCGGGATCAGTCATGATCGCACGTACACCTGCGGCTTCTGCGACTTTCGCAATCCGGGTATCATCGGTTGCGACCAATATTTCCTTTAAAGATTGAGCCTGTCGTGCGCCTTCAATGACATGCGCAAGAAGCGGCTTACCCGAGATCAGCGTGAGAGGCTTACCCGGAAACCGCGTCGAGCCATAGCGCGCCGGAATTATGCCGACAGAATCCATCCGTCACCCCTCAACCGCGCAATTGAAAACCACACTCCAATAGCAAAACAGACGGCAAACAACGCTGTCGCTAACAGCGAACCGATAACGGCCGCCGACCACAACTCACCCTGGGCATCAGGCTTTGCAACCAGTCGATTCCAGAAAAAGAAGGTCGAAAAAACGACGCTCAAAAAAAACACAAAAGCGGCAGCGAACCAGCTTAAACTCGCAATCACGTCACGACCTCTTCAAGTACCCAAGTTCGAAAAACGTAATCCTCAAGTTCCTCAAGACCTTTGCGTTTCGTACTCGAGGTAAAAAAGATCGCTGCGACGCCCGGAATATTTTTGAACTTCGCGCGCATCTTATCTTCCTCAGACCGATTGAGCTTATCGGACTTCGTCAGCACGACGGCCATTGGGCTTCCGCGGCGTTCGAGGAATTTAAGTAGCATAGCTTCTTCATTCGTCCAGTCGCGACGGCAATCCATTAAAAGCAGCGCGCCTTTCAACGATCCACGTGTTGAAAGAAAGGTTTCAATCATACCGCCCCACGAGGCTTGTTCGTCACCCGAACGGGCCGAATAGCCGTAACCGGGAAAATCGACCAACCGGTAGTGCGGACCATCGAAAAAATTAATCAAGCGAGTTTTTCCAGGCGTCGAACTTGTCTTCGCGATCTGCGATCCCGCCCATGCGTTAATGAGGGTGCTTTTTCCTGAGTTCGAACGGCCGAGCACAGCGATTTCAGGGCGCATGTCGGCGGGGCACTGCTCGAGTCGGGTCGCAGATGTTAGAAACGTAAAACGGCCTGGCATCAGCTAGGTGTAACATACGATTTCGATGTCCGGAATCTCGGACAGCAGTCCTCGCACGAAGATTTAAGAGCTCGAAAATTGACCGCCAACTTGCCCATTTGGCGATAGCTTCGTTCTGACAAAGTTTTAAGGCGAAAATCGGGCGCGTCGATCGAAATTCCATCGCGCGCCCGCTTTGCAAAGAGCGGCATGAAGCCAACCGCGCCCGCTTTTTTAGCGTGCGTATCGAAAGGATTTCCATGCCCCCAATGAATCCGCCGCCTCATTTGCCTCAGTCCCTCCCGTCGCTCCCCTTGTCAACACTCGCGCAGGGCCTGCCCGGTCCAACCGCGGGCCGAGCGTATTTATTAAGCCTCACGAGATCAAATTCCCCGGCCGCAGCGAATCCGGCTTCGACACCCCTCGCAGCACCGATGCTCACGATCGGAACAGATTCTTCATGCGGACTGAGAATCTTCGACGCAACCGCGAGCTCGCGGCATGCGCGCATCGAGAGTCGGGGCGCCGTGTGGATGATCCGCGACCTTCAGTCTGCGTCGGGAGTTTTCGTCAACGACACGCGAATCACAGAAGCTCCGCTTGGCGACCTCGATCGAATTCAAGTGGGCGAATCGGTTTTTGTATTTCGTCTAGGCGACGAATCTAAGAACCAACTCATATCAAAAAATCCCGAATGGAGCCGACAGCTTGAAAGACTGCCTTCGTTCTCTATCACTGACTTTCCGGTTCTTATGGTTGGCCCGTCGGGTGCGGGAA
>JALHOI010000207.1 GCA_022843085.1 Pseudobdellovibrionaceae bacterium | reverse complement strand
CGAAACTCGCGGTTGATGCCGCCTACGGTGCAGTCGTTTCGCTTGAAAAAGCGGTCGGGAGTGAAAAGTGGAGCGACCAAGACGAAGCCGAATTCGATCGACTTGCAAAACTTTACCTCTCGAAGGCTCCGCTTGGCGCGTATTCCCTCGACCTGAGATTTAAGCGCGCATTCATATCTTATGAAAAAGAAAAATACGATAAAGCAGCGGTTGAATTTAAAAGTATCGGATGGGCGAATTACGGCAACGAGGCACTTGCATCGAATGCCAAAGTTTTGAAGGCGCAGGACCTCTATCTCGATATTCTGAATATTCGCAAAGACTACCGTGGTTTGAAGGAGTCAGCCCAAGCGCTACTTACTCGCAGCGCCGGCGCGTCGAAGGAGCGCGATGAGCAACTTAGTAAAATTCGAAGAGAAGCTTGGTTTGCGGAGGTCGGCGAGATCGAGCAAAAAGGCGAAACTTTAAAAGCAGTTGAGATGTACAAAGCTTTCGCGACGGAAAATCGGACCTCAGACCTCGCGCCCCGTGCGTGGTGGAACGCGAGTCAGATTCTGTTTAAAACTGGTGATGCCGCCGGGGGTGCGGGTCTTTGTTCTGAGATGAATAAACTGTTTCCTGGGTCGGCCAATGTGAAAGAATGTTTGAGTCAAGCTGCTCGCACTTTCGAAGCGATTGCTCGACTCGACCTTGCCGCGAAGGTTGTTCTGACACTTGCGGATCTCGAACCAGAGAAAAGAAATCAATGGCGCGACATCGCAAGTGATTTTTTCGCTCTGTCTGGAACGCGAGAAGGTAAAGAACGAGCGCTTCAAATGTTTCTGAAATCCGCTGATGAAGCGAAGAACGAGGCGAAACTTAAGGTTCTTGAAAAGGCGATGCAAGTCGCGAAAGAACTGAAGGACCGGAAATCTGTAACAGTGATTCAGGGCAAGATTGAAAGCTGGGGACTCGAACCGGCCGCAAGCCGACTTTTGGTCGAAGAGGCAGAAGCCGCTTACAAGACGGGCGACTTTGGCAAGGCCTTCAATCTTTCGAAGCGCGTTGTGGGCCGCGAGTCGCAACTGTCATCGGCGAAAGAAATTGCGGCGCGAGCAAGATTTCTTCAGGCACGAATTCTTGAAGATGAATATCGAGGGCAAAGTGTGAAAGCGCGAGTCGAACGTATCGGCATCGTTTTGGCTTTGAAGACTGAGAAGCTTGAGAAGGCGCAAAAAGCCTATCAGTCGGCAGCAAGAATGGGCGATAACGGTGTCGCTGTCGAAAGCTTCGCGAAGCTTGGCGACCTCTACATCGACTATGCGCGCACCGTAAAATCAATGAAGCTTCCCGCGGATGTGCCGGAATCTGATCAACAGGCTTTCTCGAAAGAGATCGAGACCATAGCAATGCCAATGGAAGAGAAAGGTATCGAAGCGCTGAGTCAGGCGATAGATGCGGCTCGTAAATCGGCCCGCCTCGACGGTCTCGCGGGTGGGCTTCAGTATAAGTTAGACCGCCTGAATATGAAGCCAGAGTCGACAATCAAAATCGAAGTCGATGCGCTGCCGCCGATGGTGCCCGGATTTAGTTCGAAATTCTTTGGCTGGCGCGGCGGAGGTGGCCATTGAAGTACTTCGTAGAGGTTGTGGTGGAGCGCGTGCAATGCGTGAAATGGATCTTGCGAAAGTCAGTGGTCCAAGCCCTCATCGGTGTCGTGCTTTTAACGGGCTGTGCGACCTCGGGTCTGAACTCTGGTCAGACACCAGGCCGCGAGTTTGATCCGAAGGCCGCTGAAAAGGCTCGACCGTACTTTTCAAACTTGACCTCAGTTGACCTTCGAACGGCCTCACTTAACGGCGTTTGTAGCGAACCTAAAGTGGGGTCTGAATGGAAGATTGCAGTTCAGGCAGCAAGTGCGTGTGTGCAGAAGCAAGATTGGATCACACTTGAAAAGCTGGCTGGCCGAATGGCCGCGAGCGAAATCGACTCGCCCTGGGGCGCCTACTTTCTTGGGGTCGCAGCTGCCAATCGTGGCGATATGCTGCGAGCAGATTGGATGTTCGATTTGTCAGAAAAGAAAGCCGGTGCACCCTTAGGGCTTGTGAGATACGAACGTGCGCGTTTGACTGATCGAGACGAGGGAGCCGCCGCTGCTGTGAATGATATGAAGGCTGCCGTTCGGCTTGACCCAACGCTGCTGCCTGCACTGTTATGGCTTGCACAATTGCATCACCGTGACCGCATGATGAGTGAGGCTGAGGTTTACTACCGGCTGGCTCTTCAGCTGAAATCAGATTCCTACCCCGCTGTTTCTGGTCTCGGAGATATACTTTTTGAAAACAAGGCGGGGCCTGAAGCCGCCGAGCTTTTGACGCGCGCAATGATTCTTCGACCCGAAATCGCCGAGACGCGGGTGAAACTTGCGATTGTTTACGAGACCGTCACGAAAGAGCCTGCAAAAGCGATTCAGGTCTTACGCGAACTTCGCGTTGCGCTTGAGCGAGGACGCGCGCGCGGAAAAATCAGCTTAGATATTAGTGCAAAAATTAAAACGATCGAACAGACCATGAAGCCTGAAGCGAACGTGCAGGCAAGAGAACGCGAACCAGCACAAGACAAAAAGCGACCTCCTGCCGAATCAAAAAGGGGGGGATAAGCAGATGAAATTTCTCGCGAGTCTCATATGTGTACAATTGATCATGTTCTCGAATTCGACAGTTTGGGCGAAGAAGATTGAGTATCGAAAAACTCAAGAGGTTAATTTTGATGCCGTCGATGTCGACGGCCAAGTTCGTAACCCCGATGGGGCTTACGTTGTGCAGAAACGGGTCATCGACTTCTTGCCCTTGTATAAAGTGCGTCGCAATTTCGACGAAAACATAAAAGAGTCCGTGGAGTACGTGAAGTGAGGATTTTAGCAATGCGAATTTATTCTGGTTTCGCCATCAGCTTGATGCTTTTGATCGTCCTGCAGCTGACAGATTTGAGCAAAGCACGCGCGCAGGCTAAAGGCTCGGCTTCGGCAGACGCGGTCAGCGACAAGCTCGACGTGACGGATCTTGAGAAGAAGTACTGGGCCTCCAAGGATACTGATTTTTCGGTCGTGCAAAATAGAATCTACACAAAGGCGAATCGATTTGCCTTAAGCCTGCAATACGGCAGCCTGATCAACGACCAGTGGAGCGACGGACCGACGCTGTCGGGGTCCCTCGCGTATTATTTCAGCGAAAGATTCGGTGTTGAAGCCCACTACCAACAAACCAATTCGGTGGATAACAAGGCCTTAGCGAACTTAAAGGCGCAGTCGGGCACTGCGAACCATGGAAAGATAAAAGGCTACCAAGGTCTTTCCGCAAATTGGGTTCCGTTTTACGCAAAGATGAGTGTTCTCAACGGCACGATCATCTATTTCGATATGGCTATTTCACCCGGTCTGGGAGTCACGACCTACGATCAGCAGTTGAGTACGGGTAACGTATCAAAAACCGAGCCCACTGCTTCTCTCGACATCACCCAAAGTTTTTTCTTCTCAAAGTACGCGGCGTTTCGAGTCGACTATAAAAATCGGTGGTTTCAAGAAGAAGTTCTTCGCTTTCAAACCGGTGCATCAGTGAACAAAGAGACCTCTCAGACGTCGATGTTACTATTTGGCTTTTCGTTCTATTACTGATGCCGAGGAGTTACGAAATGGTTCACCCGAACCAAGTTAGAAAATTGAGATTGCAAACGCTTGCACGAATGACTTTCGTCGCTCTTGTTGCGTGTTCGTCTTACGTTTCGGGCGAAGTGCTTGACCCAACAAAAGACGCCATCGAGGCACGAGCACTAGGATCAAAAAATCAACAACAGGTCTCGCACGCGGCACCGCGCAAAGTGACTTCGACCGCTATCGGTTGGTTACAGTCGAAGGTCGACGCTGCCACTCGCACAGCGCGGGCACTCTTTGGTCGAAACCAAAAAACGAACACCGTAAGCAATTCACAGTTAACGCCGTCAAGGTCGACGACCCTGCAAAGCCCAGTGGCCGTGCCGCGTCTGCCTGCGAATGAAGTGGCGGTGCCAGCTTCAGTCAAAGCTGTGGTGTCGCAAGAATCGATCGCGTTTCCCGGGCTATCAAGGTCTGCTCATGGTGTCGTAACCTATGATCTTGCACCGAACGTCGAAGCGATTCCACGTCTTCGCATTCCTCGCGAGACTCGTCTGTCGAGTACCCACTTTTCACTTGATCCTCGAGCGCAAAAGACACTCGAATCGAAAATCTTTGCTCCGCTTCAATCCGAAGAACCTATTTCGCAGTTAGAAATGCGTGCGCTTACCGCTTCAATGCCTGCAGTCAGCCAGCCGAGAAAATTTAAAGAGATCGTTATCTCTCGCGGCCGGGTTGACAGTTCGGGCCTCTCAAAAATTGTGATGAAGCCAGTAATTGAAAGAGAACTCGCACTGGCGAAATTTGTTCCGCTGTCCGACGAAGAGTACCGCTTTTTAAGCGGCCTGCTGCTGTATCAACAGGGGCATCAGTGTGCTGCGGCGGTCGGGCTGTTTCACTCGATTTCTGATAAGAAAGAGTGGCAGGCCGAGGCCGATTACTACCTGGCTTCATGCTCGAAACGCATGGGTCTCATGACAGACTTCAGTGATCGAGCTCGGCGAGTTTTTGAGTCCGGTAACGGGTTCTATTCTCACCTGCTTTTGCGAGAAGTCGACTGGACGACACCCAACGCAACAACGCCTCGGTTTGGTGAGGCACTTGAAAAAGCGATGTCGAATGCTGAGGTTTTGAAAGATCAGTCTGAACAGACTTTGGCGACAGCTGCTGCATTAATCACTGAAAGTGCTGCGGCCGCAGAGAAATTCAAAACGGCTCTAGCCTGGTCGAAGAAGGTGCCAGAAAACCATCCACGATATCTTCAGGCTAAATTTGTCGAGGCGCTTTCAGAATATCAAATCGGCTCGAAGAAACGTGCGCTCGAACTGCAAGAAGGTTTGATTCGACTGCCACGAGCCGACGAGCTCGCGCGCGAGTTTCAGGGTTTGATCGCACTGAACCTCGCAAGAATGTACTTTCAAGAACAAAAGTACAAAGAGGCGCATCAAGCATTTTTGACAGTTAACAAAGATCATCCCTTGTGGCTTCAAGGCCTAAACGAAATGGGTTGGGCACAGTTGCTTTCGAGCGATTATGAAGGCGCGATCGGCAATATGTATTCGATCCATTCGCCATTCTTTGCTGCTGCATATAAACCCGAGTCGTACGTTATTCGAACGATTGGATATTTGCATCTCTGCCAGTACGGCGATGCTTATCGAACCCTCAGCGTGCTTGAAAAGGAATATCGAAGCATGCTTTCAAGTGTCGACACCTATACCAAAAGTGTTAGTTCGTTCAGTGACGGCCGCTATGGAACCGTTCGCAAATTTCTTCAAGGTTTCAACAAACCCGGTCGGTCTGATGTCAAAGATGTCGACGGTCTTCCAAGCCCGATCATTCGCGAGATTGCACGACAGAAGGATTTTGTGAATCTTCAGAAGAGTTTAAATCGCCAGATTGATGAGCGTGCCGTCTATTCGAAGATCGAATCAGAGATCGATCGAAGTTTGAAAGATGCACAAACCAAAGTGACCCAATCTCGCCGTCGGATTGAACAAATTCGACGCGATATCGCGTCAATTAAATCGAAGCCTCAGCTCGAGCAAAACCGAGTTCAATGGCAGTCTGATCTTGAATCTGAATTGACTCGGTTGAACGAACGTTTCTTCTCGGTCGATCTTTTTAACGAGGCAAAAAAAGCGGCCGGACAATACAATCGCGATGTCGTTATCGGGGCTGACCGCCGCAGCCAGGACATCAAACTCAAACTCGAAACGGTTATTGCGAATCGTATCGTTAAAATTCGAACCGACCTTTCGCGTTACATGGATAACAACGAGTTGCTTCGCTACGAGGTCTTCTCTGCAAGCGGAGAGAATATTCGATTTCAGGTCGCGGGCGGCGAAAAATCAAATCGTATTCCAGCTAACGTGATTCCGAAGTCAAAATCGCTTCAGTGGGACTTTGATGGCGAATATTGGGAAGACGAAATCGGGCACTACCGGTCAAGTTTAAAGAACAACTGCCCTCTAGGAACTGAGGGTCGAGGTACGCAGGCGAATGCGACAAGAGGAAATTATGAAGAAAAA
>JALHOI010000206.1 GCA_022843085.1 Pseudobdellovibrionaceae bacterium | reverse complement strand
AATTGAGAAGGCGATACTCATCAAAGCAGGAGTTCCAGAGGCCGAAGTCGATGACTACGAAACAATGCGAGGCGCCGGCTGCGCCAACTGCAACGGTTCGGGAGTCAAAGGTCGAGTTGCGATGTATGAAGTGATGCTCATGACAGACACGCTGCGAGACTCAATTTTAAGTGGTCAAGGCCCCGTTGAGATTAAAAAAGCAGCGCTTCGAGGCGGAATGCGATCGCTTCGAAAGGCTGGACTCATGAAACTCAAAAAAGGCGAAATCTCATTTGAGCAATTGGTGGGAATGACAGTCAGTGATGAAGTAGCAACGAAGTAGCACACCTTGGATACGATTTTGGAGATAGTGACGAATGATTTCTCTTTTGCAACTTCTGAAGTTTGCGACCGATCAAGGTGCTTCGGATCTGCATTTAGTGGCGGCTTCGCAGCCGGCGCTGCGTGTGAATGGTAGAATAGTTCGAGTAAAGACCGAAGTCTTAACGAAAGAGCTTACTCGTAAATTGTGTTACTCGGTTCTCAGTGACAACCAAAAAGCCAAGTTTGAAGAAGACCGCGAGTTGGATTTCAGCTTCGAAGTAAAAAATATGGCCCGCTTTCGAGCCAATCTATTTTTTCAGCGAGGTTCTGTTTCAGGTGTCTTTCGGAAAGTTCCGGTCACGATGCCGAAATTCAGTGACCTTGCAATGCCCAATGCGATCGGCGATTTGACCTTACTGCCTTATGGATTGGTTCTGGTTACCGGGCCAACAGGGTCAGGCAAATCGACCACGATCGCTTCACTGATCGATAAAATTAATCAAGAAAGTTTTGGCCACATTGTGACACTCGAGGATCCTATCGAGTTTATTCACCCGCACAAAAACTGCATCGTGAATCAACGCGAAGTGGGAATGGACAGCGCTTCGTACGGCGACGCGATGAAGTACCTTCTTCGGCAAGACCCCGATGTCGTATTGCTTGGTGAGATGCGAGACCTCGAGACGATCGAGGCGGCGCTTGTGACGGCTGAAACAGGTCACTTGGTCTTCGCGACGCTTCACACCAACTCGGCAATTGCAACGATCAACCGAGTCGTCAGCGTTTTCCCAGCCGAGCAACAGGAGCGGGTGCGCGTACAATTGTCGTTCACCCTGCAAGCCGTGATATCGCAACGTCTTCTGCCTGCGCTTGGCGGTGGTCGCACCGTGGCCTGCGAATTTCTTTTAATGACTCCGGGTATCCGAAATTTGGTTCGAGAAGGCAAACTTCACCAAATCGAGTCGATGATGCAGGTCGGACAAGAAAAGTCGGGAATGGTGACAATGAACCAATGTCTTGTGCAGCTTGTGCTTCGTAGAAAAATCGATCTGCGCACGGCTTTTGAAAGTTCGCCGAACCTCGAGCAGCTTGAAAAGATGCTGAAAGCGGCGGGTGCATAGTGGCTAGATTTGTATTTGAAGCGCGCGACGGCCGCGGTCGCGTATTCAAAGGAGAACTTGAAGCGCCGACCGAAGGCGAAGCGCGTATCAAGCTGCGAGCGCAAAAGCTGATGCCGATGAAATTGGCGCAAAGCGAGCAAAAAATTTCGGTCGCGAAAAAGGTCGGCGGCAAATCTGTTCCGCCGAAAGAGCTGCAAATTTTTACTCGTCAGCTTTCAACATTGCTGGGCTCGGGCATCCCGATTCTACAGTCTCTCGAAGTTCTAGCGCAGTCTCAACGAAGTCCTGGAATGTCGATTGCGATGAAACAGATGATTGCTGATATCAACCAGGGCAAGCGTTTCGGTGAAGCGATGGCTGAACATCCACTCGTGTTTGACCGGTTTTACGTGAACATGGTGAAGGCTGGAGAAGAATCCGGTAACATTGATGCGATTCTTAATCGACTCGCTACGTACATTGAAAAAGCGGTTAAAATTCAGAGTCAGGTAAAGGGCGCACTCGTCTACCCGATTGCAATTATGATTGTCGCGGGAGTCGTCGTCGCTGGTCTTCTCGTCTTCGTTATTCCTAAATTTGAAGCTGTGTTTTCAAGCTCGGGGCAAGAGCTTCCGGGTCTGACGAAAATGGTTGTCGCGGCTTCGAAAGTCTTTATGTCGTACTGGTGGGCCGTCATTGGTGGTATCGGGGGCAGCGTTTTTATTTTAATAAATTACTACCGCACCGATGAAGGCAAAAAGACGATTGATGCTATTCTAATTGATCTGCCCTACATGGGTGATCTCATCCAGAAGTCGGCCGTCGCGCGATTCACTCGAACATTGGCAACGCTTCTGGGATCAGGCGTTTCGATCATGGAAGCTCTCGAAATCGCATCGAAGGTCACGGGAAATCACGTCATTGAGAATGCTTTGTTGCGGGCGCGAGAAGCAATTTCCGAGGGGAAATCTTTGACTGTCCCGCTGGCCAAAGAAAAATACATTCCGCAGATGGTGACTCAGATGATCGGCGTTGGTGAACAGACCGGCAACATCGATCAGATGCTGAATAAGGTTGCGGACTTTTACGAAGACGAGGTCGACGTGGCCGTGAGTGCACTGACATCGGTGATGGAACCACTTTTGATGGTCGTACTCGGCGGAATCGTGGCTGTTATGGTTGTCGCAATGTACCTCCCAATTTTCAACATGGCTGGCTCGGTCGGCGGTTAGAGGACAAGGGTCTTAATGAACCAAGGCACAAAAGGATTTGATTTCTCAAGAAGCCGAACGCCGATGGCTGTGATCGCGGCTGTTCGGTTGGGATTTCACTTGGGAATTCTTCTCATCATCCTTGGATTCCAAGCCGTACAGCCCGAGTTTGTAAATAGCGAAGTTTTGTTTCCCGTCTACATTTTGATGGGAATCGCTTTTACGATTCATTCGACGTATTTGGTATTTTTTGATCGAGCGCTTAACTCGTGGCCGATAACAGCATTCTTGTTTTTCTTCGAGTCTTTTTTCATTACCGGACTAATTCACTTTACCGGTGTCAACCAATCGATCTTTCTGTTTCTGTATCTCGTCAACATTATCCTTTGCGGTTTTGTGTTTCAGCGTCGGGGTGCGAATGTACTCGCGCTGTGGACGTCTATTCTTTTCAGCCTGTTGATGGTGATGGGACCTGAGCTGAAGGGGCAGGCACTATTTTTTGCTGTTGGTCTGAACAATATCGCCTTCTTCGCTGTCGCAGGTCTGGCAGGGTATCTTAGCGAACAACTTGATTTCATGGGGCGATCGCTTGAGGCGCAGGGCAAGGACTTACGTGCTCTACGAAACCTTCAAGCACTGATCGTCGATAACATGGCGACGGGTCTTATCACTGTCGACGAGACCGGGGTTTGTCTTCAGGCGAACCGCGCGGCCTTCGAGATACTTGACCCGGTGCCTAGCGAGATTGTTGGACGCAAGTTTGATTCGCTTCTGCCGGGTTCGATGATCGCGATTGGAAACGCGCTTCAGTTGATTCAGTCGAGCAGTAGCTCGGTCAGCGTTGATCGCACGGCGCGACTGGATTGGATTCATCAAAACCCTATGCAGGGTCGTCAGACGCTTGAGCTCGTGGTCAGTCGGCTGCCAATCGAAAGCGAACTTAGAGGTTTCATAGTAACTTTTCACGATCTGACTCGCGTTCGGCGCCTCGAATTCGCCATGCGACAAAGCGAAAAAATGGCCGCAGTTGGTCAGCTTGCGGCTGGAATCGCGCATGAAATCCGCAACCCTCTGGCCAGCATGAGCGGGTCGATTCAGCTTCTCGATGCTGGCTTCTCAAGCGAACAAGCAGAAGAGAAAAAGTTGATGCGTATTGCTCTCCGCGAAATTGATCGCCTGAACAACTTGATTACCGAATTTCTTGATTTCGTTCGTCCCGAATTGATGAAAGATGATCCGGTCGATATCAATGCTGTTCTTCGCGACGTGCTTGAGATGGCAAAAATGAATAAAAATCTTCGCTCGGAAATCCGTCAGGTTGTTCAATTGGGTGCGACACAGACGATACCTGGTCACCGAGACAAGCTGAAGCAAGCGGTACTGAACATCGTCATGAACGCGTACCAAGCAATGTCCGACAGCGAGAATCCCTCGATTGAAGTGAAGTCTGAAGACCGCGAAAATAGTGTCGTTGTCACCATCCGCGATCATGGATGTGGAATCGACGGAGTCGGACTTCGGCGTATCTTCGAGCCATTCCACACCACAAAACCTCGGGGTACAGGTCTAGGTCTGGCCATTACTCACAAGATCATCGAAAATCATGCCGGCCGCATCTATGTCGAAAGTTCGAAGGGCTCTGGTACCGAGTTTACACTCGAGTTCAAAATCAATCCCCTGGGCGTCGACAAATTAAGTCTTGCCGATTCGCAGAGGGCGAACGAAGATTTTTCTAAGGCCTTTCGCGGACAAAAACGTTCGGGAAATGGTTAAAGCCGACTTTACGTCGGCATCGTTCGATTTTGGAGGTTCACGTTGAAGCCGCGTATTTTAGTTGTCGATGATGAGGAATCAATTCGCGAGTTCTTAGACATCATGCTTCGCAAAGAAGGTTACGACGTCACCTGCGTCGAAGACGGTCAAAAAGCTATCGACATTCTAAAGAAGAAAACTTTCGATCTCGTGATTTCAGATCTGCAGATGCCAAATGTCACTGGAATCGAACTTTTGAAGCACTGCCGCGAGGCGTACTCAGAACTTCTTTTTATGATGATCACGGCGTTCGGTACGGCAGAGAGCGCCGTCGAAGCGATGAAAATGGGCGCTTACGATTACATTACGAAGCCCTTTAAAATTGACGAAGTCCGCATCAACATTGCAAATGCTCTTCGAAGTCGAAATCTCGAAGTCGAAAACCGCGTACTTCGTAAAGAGCTTCAAAAAGAATATTCGTTTCAAAATCTCGTTGGAAACAGCGAGGCGATGCATAAAATTTTTGAGCTTATCCGCAAAGTATCAGACAGCCCCACGAACGTACTCGTTACAGGCGAAAGCGGTACCGGAAAAGAAATGGTCGCAAAAGCGATTCATTACAACAGTCCTCTTAAGGACCGTCCGTTCGTGTCGGTTAACTGCGGCGCGATTCCTGAAAACTTGGTCGAGAGTGAACTCTTCGGTCACAAGAAGGGTTCTTTTACAGGCGCTGTCACAGATAAAGACGGTTTGTTCGAAGTCGCAGATGGCGGAACACTCTTTCTTGATGAAATCGGCGAATTGCCGTTGAGTTCGCAGGTTCGTATTCTGCGCGCCATTCAAGAGAAGACGGTGCGCCGTGTGGGCGGAACTGAGGACACGAAAGTTGAAGTTCGAATTATCGCGGCCACCAACCGCGATCTTGAGCACATGGTTGCACAAGGAACGTTCCGTCAAGATCTGTACTACCGACTGAACGTTATCAATATTCGAACGCCCGGACTTCGCGAGCGTCGAGACGACATTCCGCTCTTAGCTGTACACTTTCTACAGAAGTACAGCGAACGATTCGGCAAGGCGATTCAGACGATCTCAAAAGAGGCGATGGACCTCTTAAAGAAGTACGATTTTCCCGGTAACGTTCGAGAGCTCGAAAACATCATGGAGCGAACGGTCGCCTTAGAATCTGGCGCAACGGTTCTTCCAGAATCGCTACCCCAATTCGTCAATACGCCGACCGGTCGCAAGATGGTGTCGTCGGACGGAATTGAGATCACAGATGAGGGTATCGACCTTCAAAAGGTGCTCGATCAGCTCGAGAAAGAACTTTTAGTCAAAGCGATTCATCAGGCGAGCGGTGTGAAGAAAAGAGCCGCAAAACTGTTGGGCATCACATTTCGTTCGATGCGATACAGAGTTGAGAAGTTTAGCCTGGGTAAAGTCGACGACGACGAGCTGCCGGACGAAGAGTAGAGAACGTCCTACAGCCAACCGAGAACGCCGTAGCTAACGGCGCCTCCAAGAGCAAGAACGGCCCACGCGGGCCGTTTTTTTTTGTCGATCAAGTAAAATGCGATTGGCGGAAGGGCGAACCAGATCAACAGGGTTAGTAGCGACTTATTTAAATGTAGACCTTCAATTTCTAGGGCTGCGAGAACGACCGGTTCCAATAGCTTGATGACGCTCGCCATGACGGCACCGATAACGGCTGAGATTGCGCCAAAGCTAAATCGTTGCCACTGCTGACTTTTTGAAAGCTTATCTAGAACTCTTGGAAACCACGTCGTCATGTGAATGAAAGGAACTA
>JALHOI010000205.1 GCA_022843085.1 Pseudobdellovibrionaceae bacterium | reverse complement strand
TATTGATGACGTCCATATCGCGAAGCGGTTCGACGCTTCCTGAAACGTGAATGATGTTTGGATCATCAAAACATCGCACAACGTGAACGATCGCATCGGTCGATCGAATGTGCCCCAGAAACTGGTTGCCCAGGCCTTCGCCTTTCGAGGCGCCGGCGACAAGACCCGCGATATCGACGAACTCCATGGTCGTTGGAACGAGTGATTTCGGTTTGATCAGCTCACTGATTTTGCGCAACCGCTCGTCGGGGACAGTCACGACGCCAACGTTCGGATCAATCGTACAGAACGGATAGTTCGCAGCTTCGGCTTTCGCCGAGGTTAGAGCATTAAACAAAGTCGACTTACCGACATTGGGAAGACCGACGATACCAACTTGCAAACTCATGACTTGGATTCCTTTTCTGTATCAACTTTTCCGGGTACCGGTTGTTCGGTTTTCGCTTTTTCGCTTTTCTCTTTTTCAGCGACAGCCTTCAAGTACGCTTCTTTCTTAGCTGCTTTTTCAAGCGTGAGCTTCTCGTTTGCGGCTTGTTCGATGTACGAGCCGCGCGTAAATTTCGTCGCCGTCTTGTCGTAACCGTCTACCACAAAACTTTCGATCGCGTCGCCGGCCCGATCAAGAAACTCGGTCAGTTTTGAGGCTTCCTCCTCAAAAAAGTTAGATAGAACCCAATTCGCGATATCCCAACGACTGTCGGGAGGTTTTGAGATTCCAAGCTTGAGCCGTGTGTAGTCTTGCGTACCGAAGTGTTCATTCAAACTTTTAAGACCATTGTGACCGCCGGGACCTCGGTTGCGCTGAACCTTGATCGCGCCAAACCCGATATCAAGTTCATCGTGAATGACAAGAATACGATCGAGGTCGATTTTATAGAAATCCATGATTGGCCGAACAGCTTCGCCACTTAGATTCATAAAAGTCTGCGGCTTCACAAACACGACGTCATGCGATTCGATTTTAGCGCGGCAGACGAGCGCCTTCTTGTCATCTTTCCAAACCGCTTTTCCGCCGGCCGATTCGAAATAGCGATCCAGCACCATAAATCCGATGTTGTGTCGGGTCAGCAGATACTTCGAACCTGGATTTCCGAGTCCTACAATTAAAAACATGTGTAACGACCTAAAGTGTTTGCTGACATGATGCCCTGAGTTTCAAACGCGATGAGCGGGTCTCTCTAACAAAGTAAGGCCATTAAAAAAAATGGCCGGAGAAAAATCTCGCGGCCATTTTCGATCGGCAGATATCGCTTTCATTTAAAAAGCGATTATTTCTTTTTCGCTGCGGCCGGTGCGGCGGCGGCCGGAGCCGCTTTTCCACCAGCGGCGGGTGCGGCGGCGGCTGCGGCAGGAGCGGCACCTGCTGCAGCAGCTGCAGGAGCGACTTCAGCTGCGGCTTCTTCTTTTGGAACTGAAACTGTCGCGAGAGTCAGAGTCGACATCGACATGACTTTCATCCCAGCCGGTACCTTCACGTCTGAAACGTGAAGCGCATCACCGACACCCATCGCCGAAACATCAACCACGATGACGTCTGGGATTTCGTTTGGCTTACACTCGATCTCGATTTCTCGAACGATGAGTTCGAGAACCCCGCCTTCAGAAAGACCAACGGGTTTTCCGTCGAAACGAAGAGCGATGCTAACTTGAATATTGGCACTCATGTCGAGAGCATAGAAATCGATGTGAACGGCGCGGCGAGTGAGTGGGTGAACCTGGATGTCTCGAAGAAGAACCGAAACTCCGTTCAGACCTGCTTCGGCCGATTTTAAATTGAAGATTGTCGATTCGTATTTGCGCCCCATGTACTTGGCGAGGAATTTTTCGTCGGTCAAAACATTGAGCGGTTTTGCCTTCGGTCCGTAGACCACTCCGGGAACTTTGCCTTGAGTGCGGCTTGTACGTGAGGCGTGTTTGCCGGTTTCGCGTGCGGTCACTTCGATCTCGATCTTTGGTCCTGCTGCCATGGTACTTGATCCTTTCGGGGGCGTTTCCCAGCAATCATGATTTCGCAGATGCAAAATCGCGAGATCGCTCTATCCGCCGAGCCCGGTGCACGTTTCGCCCGCTTTTCGCGTGGTCGGACGAAGGTGGATTTTTAGAGGGTCAAGAGTTCCCACGGTCGTCTGGAAAAGGCAAGTCGGAGCATGGGAGTTCGAGCGGCCCGCCACACGCAGATGGAGGGTCGTTCGGCGGCATCAAGCCCTCTGGCCGACAAG
The DNA here is from genome assembly GCA_022843085.1 of Pseudobdellovibrionaceae bacterium. GTDB lineage: Bacteria > Bdellovibrionota > Bdellovibrionia > Bdellovibrionales > JAMPXM01. Next base: position 4,001 of record JALHOI010000205.1, on the reverse strand, counting down.
GCGATACCTTGAAAAGTGCTGTAAAATCATGAGCTTGACGGTCGCTTATTCGAACAGCGAAGAGACCGAAGCGTTGCCATAGATGCGTTGAATGGCTTCGGCAACCAATGGAGCTACAGAAATGATTTCGATTTTTCCGCAAGCCTGGGCTTTATCACTGAGTGGAATCGAGTCGGTGACGATCACTTTTTCGATCGGGCTTTCCATTAACCTAGTGATGGCCGGTCCTGACAAAACCGCATGGCTGGCCGCCGCAAAGACGGCACGTGCGCCGTTTTTCATTAGCGCGTCAACCGCTTGGGTGAGGGTGCCCGCCGTGTCGATCATATCGTCAACGATGATCGCCGTTTTGTCTTTCACGTCGCCGATCAAGTGAAGCGCTTTCGCCTCGTTAGGACCCGTGCGGCGCTTGTCGATAATCGCGAGCGAGGCCTCAATACGTTTTGCGAAGGCCCGGGTGCGCTCGACGCCGCCGGCGTCCGGAGAAACAGCGACGTATTCCGAGCCCATACCGTGTTGCTCACGAAAAGCACGAGCTAGAGTCGGAATAGCGAACAAGTGATCGACCGGCACGTTGAAGAAGCCTTGAATTTGAGCCGCGTGAAGATCGACGCAAACGACGCGCGTCGCACCTGCTGCCGTCAAAAGGTCAGCCATACATTTTGCCGAAATGGGGGCACGCGGAGCCACTTTGCGATCCTGACGTGCATACCCGTAGTAGGGAAGAACCGCGGTTATTTGCCGAGCCGACGCGCGTTTGAGAGCGTCGAGGATTAAGAAGAGCTCCATATACGATTCGTTCACGGGAGGGCAGGTGCTCTGCACGACGAACACACTTTCGCCGCGCACAGATTCGTGAATTTCGATTTGAACTTCGCCGTCGGCGAACCGTTTCATCTCGCAGTAGCCGAGCTGGACCCCGGCAGACGCGGCCACTTTTTCAGCAAATGGACGATTCGAGGTTCCAGAGAAAATTTTAAGTCCGGGCATGGCGTCGTTTTAGACGCCACAGCGGGAAATGTCTAGGAAGAGCGTGGCTTTTTAAGCGAGCCCCATGCGCGTTGCTAAAAGGCGTTGCAGTTGTTCGACGGCACGCGCGCGATGCGAAACTTTGTTTTTAAAAGCGAGGCCGAGCTCAGCAAGGGTTTTCGTCTCGCCTTGCGGGATGAATACGCTGTCGTAGCCAAATCCATTTTTGCCGGCCTCAGCTTTTGGAATGACGCCCTCAAGTCGTCCGTCGAAGAGATGTTCAGTGCCCTCCGAATCGAAAACAACCATCGAGCAGACAAACGCGGCATTTCGATTCGACAGCATTTTGAGGCCCATGATCTTTAGAAGCTTCGCTCGATTCTCGAAATCCGAAGCTTTCGGGCCCGCGTAGCGAGCCGAATGGACACCCGGCAGCCCGTTCAAGCCCTCTACGATCAACCCCGAATCTTCAGCTGCGATCCATGCGCCCGGTTTCATCGCTTTCATTGATCGAGCTTTTATTCTCGCGTTATCGAGAAACGTTTGGCCCGTCTCTTCGGGCGGGTAGTAGGTGTCGAGATCCGCCAGAGTGTGAAGCTTTAAGCCTGCTTTCACCAGCGGTTCTAATATCATCTCGAATTCGAGAACTTTACCCCGATTTGTCGTTGCGATCCAAAGCTCTGTACTGTTCATCTCTGATACCTCATGGCACCTCAGGCAGTTTTTTTAAAGATCTAGTTTAATCGCCATGTACGGCGAAACGATTTTCGCCTGAGCTTCGAAAAGCTGGCGGCAACCCAATGTCGCGACATCGAGAACACGGCCGAGTTCGTCGCGCGAGAACGGATTCAACTCGGCCGTTCCTTGAACTTCAACGAAGCGTCCGTCGGCCGTCATGACGATATTCATATCGGTGCCAATCGCCGAGTCTTCTTCGTAGTTCAGATCTAACAAGGGACTTCCATCTTGAACCCCCACACTGATGGCGCTGACGTATTGAGTGATCGGATTTACCGCAGCCGGTACGAGTCCCGCGAGTTTAAGCTTGGCCACAGCGAGTGTCAGTGCCACGAAACCACCAGTGATGGCGGCCGTACGTGTTCCGCCGTCAGCTTGAAGAACGTCGCAATCGACCGTGATCGAGCGTTCGCCGAGAGCTTTTAGGTCGATGGCCGCGCGAAGCGAGCGAGCGATCAACCGAGAAATTTCTTGGCTACGGCCCGAATTGGTTGCTTTCTCGCGGGTGATTCGGGTGTGAGTTGAGCGCGGCAGCATTCCGTACTCGGCGGTGACCCAGCCCTTGCCGCTTCCTTGCAACCACTTGGGAAGGCTGGGTTCGACTGAAGCGGTACAAAGAACGCGAGTGTCGCCCATTTCGATGAGCGCTGAGCCCTCGGCATGTTGGGTAAAGCCCGGAGTAATTTTGATCGTGCGAAGTTGATTGAAGAGTCGGCCGTCGCTACGCTTTGAATTTGACATGCTCGCACACTACGAGAGGCGATCAGCTCTGTCTAGAGCTGGTTGCGCTTAAAAAAACGATCGATGCCTGTTGCAAGCGAGACCGCGATCGAAGACTGGTAGTCGGGTTTTTTTAGCCGTGCACTTTCTTTTGGGTTTGTGAGAAAACCGACTTCGACGAGCACCGATGGCATTGCAACGTTCGAAACGAGAAAAAAGGGGGCTTGTCGAATTCCGCGTAAGCTAGATCGAGTGAGCTTTGAAGCATCGGAATTTTGCCACTCTCTATAAAGAAACTTTGCAAGCTCACTTGAATCTCGAATTCGGACATTGCGATCCAGGTCTTCTAAAATATTTCGAACATCTGTTCTCACTGCGTTGTTCGCAATTTTTAACTCTGGAATCCGTGCCGCTTCGGCCGCCCGCAAGCCAGCCTTCTGAACTCGATCTTCTTCAAGCCCATGGTTTTCTCGGTTCGCCAAAAACAGAGCGGCTTCGTCAACAGCGAGCTGATTTTGAAAGTAGAATTCTTTTCCCTCAGCGCGTGGATCAGTGGATGCGTTCAGGTGAATACTGACAAAAAGGTCGCCTTTAGATTCGTTCGCGAGTGCCGCGCGCCTTTCGAGAGAGACGGCTTCGTCTTTTGAGCGCGTCATAACAACGACATGTCCCGCCTTCACCAATTCGGCCTCGATGAGCTTAGAGATTTGAAGAGCAATCTCGCTTTCGACTGTCGAGCCGTGACTTGCCCCCGTGTCTTGTCCGCCGTGACCGGGATCAAGAATAATCTTCCGACCACTTGCAGAAGCGAAGTCTGCTGGAACGGCCAGAGGGGACGCTGCACACACAGCGATGGAAGCTTGCGCGAAAAACCTGCGCAGTTTAGTGGATAAATCCATTCTCTAAGTATTTGTTGAAACTCGCATTGTCGCTACGGGCGAAGGTCGCGAAGCGGTCCAAAAAAAAAGCGGCCTGGCTAGGGGGGGGTGCCAGACCGCTCAAAGGGGGTGATTCTCATAAGAGCAACCTCGATACCAGTGACCGATACAGGCAGAACGCCCACCACACCTTGCTCGAACCGAGGCTAAGTCTGCGAAACCATAAGGGTCACGGCGAGTGAGGGCGACGCTGCTGGATCGTTTCTAACATGTCTAAGGTTTAGACGGTGACCGCGTAGGACGGCGAGAGTCTCTCATCCAGCCGAGTATGTGAAGCCTGCGCGGTGACAGAGACCAAGGAATCACGACTTCGGTCGGTCCCAGCCAATCAGTTTCGTGGTCTGTCCATTCGCTCGGTGGACCAGGAGCAGCTTTAAGCTCACGCGAAATCAGGTCAATGCGGTCGATTTGTTGCCCCTGACTTTCAGTCACGATTGATTCAAGTGAAATCGCGTCGCACAAAGCCGGCGGAAGGCGTCGAATGTTTTGATTCAGGACGGTCGATTCGAGGTCGTGGAGACTGGCCCAATTCAAACCTTTCAGTTCGCGCAGAAAGAGGCGACGGGCCTCGGCCATCGACCGCCGACCGTTTGATTCGAACAACGCGACTTGCCCCAAAAGTCCAAGAAACAAAAT
>JALHOI010000204.1 GCA_022843085.1 Pseudobdellovibrionaceae bacterium | reverse complement strand
GACTTCTTCGTCGGCTATTCGCCGGAGCGCATCAACCCCGGCGACCGGGAACACACGCTGGCGCGCATCGTGAAGGTGGTCGCCGGCGACACGCCGCACACGCTCGATGCGGTCGCCGACAAGCGCTTTAATGTTTGGTGTTTGCAAGGATCCAAAAGCCGAAAACGGTATTGATAGCGCTTTCGCGAAGAGGCGGCCGATCAGTCCGCGCTGATCAAACAGTGTGTTGGCACCAATCGGGGCCTGAACTAAAATCGCATTGGCGATCATACCTGAAGTCACGAGTTCGGGATAAGCCAACAACGTCGCGACAACCTCAAGACCACCTTTCGAGTGGCCGGTGATAATCACGGGTCGTCTTCCGCTCTCATAGTAGGTCTGCACAATTCGGTCGCGCACCGCTTTTAAATTTGCGCGCGCTGACCGCAGCGAAGACGGAAAGAAATAGTCGATACGAGAGGCGCCCATTTCACCCAGCATTTCGATATTCCACTGAAAGTAGTGATCGCGCCCAAGCTCGTTTCCGTAGCCGCCGACAAAAAGGTAAGAAAACTGATCAATTTGATTCTGGCGGGTGACCGACACCCTCGCATCGGGATTTGCCAAGTGCCATTCGAAGTCTTCAGACATCGACGATTTGAATATAAAACTGTCAGGCGAAGCGCCGTCGCGACCAAACGATGGTCCCACGTGCGCGAATCCGATGACAAAGATTGTCACGAATACCAACCAGAAATGGCGGTTTAGGTCAGCGTACACGGCGATCAACATGACTTCCCGTTGGGCGAATGCTCGAACATGTAGGTTCGAACAATGAGGTTTAAACATTCCACATAGCACATAGGGTGCCGGGTCACACGGGCACTGTCGGCGCGCGAAATTTCTTTACGCGTTTAAGCCAGTCGTCACTGGGTCCGCAGGCGGTAAGGCAAGAGATCAGCATATTTTGCCTGAGATCCGAACGCGCCACTAAGGTTCGAGTTTGGAATTGCGAGAACGTTGATAAACTGGGCGGTTGCCGACGTTTCGGGAATGATAAGCTGCGCGGATTCTAGAACCAATTGCTGCGGTGTCAGCTCGAGCGCGAGTCCCACTCGCATGGAAGCTTGAAGTCGTGCCAATGAGTCGATGATGAATTCGCGAGCCTGCGCCGGATTCAATGGATGATGGTGATCGACGAGCTCGCGAAGCTCGGCGATCTTTGAAGACGTTGGTTTTGTCTGATCGACCGTGAGATAAAAAACATTGTCGATCGACCCAGTCATTCCGATCGAGCGGGAAGCAAAATAAATTTCTCGAACAATGCCAAGCAAAGTTTGCGAAGCGTTGCTTCCGAAGTTAACCTTCCGTTCGCCGCGAAAATTCTCAATATTCGAAGTGATCTCAGCGACACTTTGATTGCGGAAAAAATTGAAGGAATCGAGAACTGCGCCGCCATGCCGTTCAATCAGTGCGGGAGCCCTTCGAAGCACCCGTTCGATATAGATTCGAAGCTCGGTCTCGTTCAAGGCTAAGATCGAGGCTTTTTCACTTTTAACACTCGCGGTTCGGGAGGCCGTCTGAAAAATTTCTTCGATCTCACGCCTTTGGTTCAGATCGGGCAGAGTTAAAAACTCGCCGACGTATTCACCCCGATGCTTAAACCAGTCTTTAGTTTTCCCTTCAAGAACCTCATCTCGCAAAGTCAGAGCAAACTTCGCAAATACCTTAAGCGCGTCAGAATATTCTCTACCGTTTGGCAGGCCGGAAAAGTCGAAGATGTGCATGAGGTCGTGATCGAAGAAAGACAGCACGCGAGGTTCAATCGGAAATTCTCCCCGCGCCAGCATTTGGTTCGCTTTTTGAGCCCACGAAGATCAAGCTGCCACTGATCTCGCAGGTCCCGAACGAGTCGGTCCGAACTGACAGTGTACTCAAAGAGCGCCGAACAGTTTTCTTGGGCCGACGTTAGAACCGGCATCGCCACAAAGAAGGTGACAAGAAAAAGAGGTCTTAAAAACAGCATGAAGCATCTTAGCGGATCCCGCTATGGCCTTCGCCTGTTATGTTTATGACAAAGTAGCAAAATCCGTCACTTCGCCGATCTCAGTACCGCTTGTCGCTTAAAATGGCCGAGACTGCATGGCTTCGGGCGGCCTGCTTCGCATCCCCGTCATGTGCCGGACGATAAGCCCGATCAGAGCCAGGCCCGACAGCCACCAACCCCAAGCCGCGAGGGCCATCGGGTGAGCGACCGCCGCATTGATGATTCCGCCCGAAATCAGAGGCGCAAAAATTTGACCAAGCGAGACTAAAGACTGAGTTGCGCCAAGGGCTGCGCCCTGTTCGCGCGGCCCGGCGGCGCGCGACACAAGCGAGGTCAATGCGGGTCGTATCACACCCGTGCCGAATGAACCGATGGTACTGGCAATGACCAACATTGTGATCGAGTCGGCCGAGGCCAACAGAAAATAGCTAAGAGCCATCGACGCAAAGCCAGCCCAAACAAGTTTTGCTTCCCCAAATTTTTTGACGAGACGACCTAAAATCAAACCTTGAAAAATGAGTCCCAAAAATCCCGAGTACGTGAACAGGATCGAAACTTCTGCGGCTCCGAAAGCTTGGCCATTCCAAGTGAACCGACGTTCGGCGAAGAGTGCGAAACCTGAAGTAAATCCCGCGAAGATAAATCCGAAAATTAAAAACTCGATGAGGAGCCAACGCATAGCTGGCTTCTGAAAGTAATTAAGAAGTCGCTTTGTCGACTTCGCATTCTCGGTCGAATCAACTTGGTTCTGCGCTTTGGGAAGCAGTCGCCACGTCGCAAAAATCGAAATAGCCGAAAGTAGAGCGGCCCCATAAGCCGGATAATGTACGCCAAAGGGAGCCAGTGCCGCCGAAATTGCAGGCCCAATCAAAAAGCCAAGGCCGAACGCAATGCCGATGATTCCAAACGCTTTTGCGCGACCCTCGGGTGGCGTCACGTCGGCAATCGCTGCTTGCGCAATCGTAAGGTTACCCGCAGTCGCACCATCGATGATTCTCGAGAGAAAAATAATCGGTAGCGAGTTCGCAAGACCCAGCATCACAAACCCGATAAAGGTTCCGAATTGACTGAGCATCAACACTGGTTTTCGGCCGTACTTATCGGAGATCCGACCCAGAAAAGGCCCCGACAACAACTGACAAACTGCAAATGTGGTCGCGAGGACTCCAACCACAAAGGGTGACGCCCCATACTTCTGAGCGTAAAAAGGAAGCAGCGGCAGGATCATCGTAAAACCGAGCACATCGACGGCTACGATCAGAAAGATCGCAAACAGCGGAGATTTAAAAAGCGTTTTCACGTCGCGCTTCCCGATCTCGGGCGGCACTTCGGGTATTCCGTCGATCGGCATATCGTCGTAGACTCGCGCGATCGGGCCCGAAAGTCGACCGTAATCCTAGAACTCATGAATCCTAAACTGAGCCTTTTTCTGGCCATTTTGCGAGCGAGTAGCCGCCGAGCAAGCTGCTCAGCCGAACAACAGGCATAACTGATCAACGGCACAGCCGAGCGAGCGTGAGCCACCAAAATCGCGTCAGGTCGAGCGAGAGTCACCCTGGAAAGTTTCGCCCCCAAAGAGCATGAGTCTGGGAAGTTGACCTCCTGAGCTCGTTGCATTAGACCCTCGGTCATGTCAGCGTTCAGTGCTTCGAAAAATTCCAGACTAAATCCCAGATTGCGCCAAGCGAACTTGGCTGGGACGCCGGCTTTTATCCCGGGACGTCGCACAACGCTTGCATCCCGGCGGGCTCGGCCAATCGTGATGAACCAGTCGCTGCACGTCGTCTTGCGAAGCGACTTGGCAAAAGGTGCGATGAACCTTCGACGACACGAGGTCAGAATTGAAAAGCTCCTAGCTCAACTCGCGAAACGACACGGCGTACATGTGTTTAAAATGGCGAATGTCGGAAACCACATCCACATCCACTTGCGCGTGACGAAGCGCTTGAAATGGCAAGGGTTTATCTCGGGTCTTACGGGAGGTATCGCCCGCGCCGTTGGCTTTATCCGCGGCGAAACAGACCGTTCGTTTTGGAATACGCGCCCGTTTTCGCGCGTGGTTCGTGGACCTCGGGATTTCGCAACGATTCAAGATTATGTCGAGCTCAATCAACTTGAGGCGAACGGAGAAGTGCCGCCGCGATCGATGATGCGCCAAGGACAACGATGGCGAAACGTCGTCCGTTTCATGAGGACTCACAATTAAGTCCATGAGGATTCAACAAAGCTGAGTGTCTTAGAATCGAGTGCTGGAAACAGCGCCCGAGCCCTTTCGAACCGCACTCCGCACTGCTCGCGGTGAAACCGTGCTAACTTTTTCTCGGAGATACAGTTGCAACCGGGCCGAGGACATTGTGACCGGCCGGTACGTCGTGCATGACGACGGCGTTGGCTCCGATACGACAATCGTCGCCGAGAGTGATGGGGCCGAGCACCTTCGCACCGGCGCCGATCAAAACGCGATTGCCGACTGTCGGGTGTCGCTTGACCGGATCGAACTTCACGCCACCCAAAGTCGTCGTATGAAAAATAATGCAATCGTCGCCGACGACAGCGGTCTCGCCGATGACAACACCAACTCCGTGGTCGATGACTAGGCGCCGACCGATGACGGCGCCCGGATGAATCTCGATTCCTGTCATTAAACGCGCAATCTCTGAAACGAGACGCGCCAGAAAAAACCAACCGCTCTTGTAAAGTGGGTGCGCAAGTCGATGCAAGAAAATAGCTTTCGGCCCGCCGTAGAGCAAAAGAATTTCGGCGCGAGATTTCGCAGCGGGGTCATAACGTTTATAGGCGTTTATAAAATCGATGATATTGCCTAGCATAGCTACTCAAAACCCTATCTCAAAAGTAAGTAGCGACCGAGTTGCGGGTGTAGCCTCGACCATTCAGATCCATTCGCGCGCTCTGATTCTTGAAAGTGATGAACCGAATTTACCTTGCTATCGAAATCATCGATCATCGCGACAATCAGGGCCTCAAGAAACATCGGTTCTTTCGGAGACCCGTACTCGAGTCGACCGTGATGGCTTAAAATGATATGTTTCAATTTGTCTTTAAGTCGATCAGTCATACCTTCGATCTCGGTCGATTTGCGCTCGACAAGCTCGACGGCGATCGCCATGTGCCCAAGCAAGCGACCACGGTCGCTATAACTATATGGCCCCTCACCCTCAAGCTCCCAGAGTTTACCGATATCGTGATAAATCGCACCGAATACGAGAAGACTTCGATCGAGCGAAACGCCCTCACCAGCGTAATGGGCATGAATGAGGTTCATAAGTTTTGCGATAGACAGAATGTGCTCCAGCAGACCCGACCGATAGGCGTGATGAATCGTTTTCGCAGCCGGGTGGGTGCGAAGACGAGTCCTCACCTCAGGTTCATCCAAAGTAAGCTGCAAGAGCTTTCGAACCGGCCCGGCGTCTAACCCTGCGACCAATTCAATCAGATCAGTTTCCATCGATTCAGGGCTGCGCCGACTCGCCGCGATCAATAGATCCGGTTCGATCTCGCTCTGAGCGATTTTTTCGAGCTTGTGAACAATCAGCTGCATGCGACTTTGAAAAAGTTGAATAACGCCCTTTGCGCGAACGATGTCGCCAAGCTGATAAATGAGCTGCATGGCTTCAGCGTTTTCCCACACGCGCGAATCGATGGATCCCGAACGATCTGCAAGCTGAAGCGTCAAGTAACTCTTGCCATTTTTTCCGGTACCAAAATGCTTTTCGCGAATTAAGAAAATCGATTCGACCGACATCTTGTCGGTCAACTCAGAAACGAAAGGGCCTTTGGTTTCGCGCGTAATCATGCGGTCAAGCTTACTCGGCTTTCACCTTGGGCTCAAAGAAGCTTTTCGATTTCGAGAGCAATCTCGGCAGGAACAGTGCCGGGCGCAAAGCGCTGAACGACCTGACCCGAGCGGTCGACAAGAAATTTTGTAAAATTCCACTTGATCGCCTCTGTTCCGAGAATGCCGGGCGCGTTCTTTTTCAAGTCCCTGAAAAGAGGAAACGCGTCAGATCCATTGACATTGACCTTCGCAAACATTGGAAAATCGACGCCGAATTGTGTTCTGCAAAAATTTTGAATCGTGTCGACATCATCTGCCTCTTGGGCCCCGAACTGATTGCACGGAAATCCGAGCACCGAGAAGCCGCGTGATCCGTAAGTCTTGTAAAGCTTTTGAAGACCCT
>JALHOI010000203.1 GCA_022843085.1 Pseudobdellovibrionaceae bacterium | reverse complement strand
GATCACCATCGAAGTCGTCGAAGGTTATCGTTGTTTCACATCAAGTGGACGCGTCGGAGCAAAATTCAAATCGGTTTACTTCAGTCACCACGTCTATGACCCCTCAGAAAAAACCCGCGTCTTTGCAAAAGAAAACGGCGAACATCTACTTTCAATATTTCGAATCGATTCTGACGAACAGGAACGAAAAGTTCGTGAAGCCAGTAATACAGATACGAACGTCTTCGAACCGGTTGCTGCAGCGCGTGCAGCAGCACGCAAAGGCCTCTAGACGGCTCGCGCAATTTTGATAAGCTGTCGCTCATGACGAAATCATCCAGCCCCTCCTTCACGAGCGTCCTCTCTGCCTCGGGTCTTGCCCTAAGTGTTGCCTTGAGTTTTATCCTTACGGCCTGTCAAACGACCCCGCCGCCTCGCATGACGACTCCCGAAGAAGACGCAGCCCGCCTCTTCGAAGTTCTCGACGTCGATGGAAACGGCAAAGTTTCGCGTGAAGAAGCTCGCGCCGGCTTTCAGTACCTGATTGCTTCCTACGATCGACCAGGCTCAACCGAGATTCTTGCAGCGAAGCCGGGCGCAACTCCAGAAACCGCAGTGAAACGAAAATCAAAACGTCGACCGACGTCTCAAGATGCAAACCGTGCCTTTGAAGCGCTCTTTGAGAAACCGACAAAGCAAGCCGACGGTGTTTCGAAAGAAGAGTTCAAAAAACTGATCGTGAAGTCTTCAGACAACCCTGAAACCGATCCGTTCGTCGCTTTCTATTAATAAAAAAGTAAAGGTTCACCAAATTGGCGAAATCAGGGCAAAAAAAAGAGGCTTCTCAGGGTCGCACTTCAAACGAAGACCAAACCGGAGCCCTCACAGACTTGTTAAACAAAGTCGAATTTGATCGGCTCCTCGGTCGCGCGTATGGCAGCAAAGAAATTCAGACTCTGCTGACTCAACTTAAAATTAAAGAAACAAAACTAAAACGTAGCGATTCATCTGGTCACATCGTAGCGAAATCGATTGGCTTAGAACTTTCATTCGAGATTCCCAAGTCAAAACAAGACTTACCGATGCGGTCAGTGGCAAGCGAACTGTTTGAACTCAACGCCGTTTTTTTTCGCAGCGCCGGTGCCCGAGGCGCTCACCAATATCCCGCTTCGCTTCCGCAGGCGCTTAGTTTTTTTAATGAGTCGCAAAGAGATTCGGGCGCTTCTCGGAAATCCGAATGACATCAATAAATTTTTGCCGATTGATCGATGGAGCTATAAGGGCTACCAGCTCTCACTTCAGTTTTCTGACGATGATCAAATGTCAAAAATTGACACTGTGACCTTACATCTGCCGAGACTCTAGGAGGCTAGAGGGCCTCGAACTACTCGCGCGCGTAGGCACGCTCAATCGCGTCGGTGAGCTCGCCTTCGACCTGATCTGAATGAACAAGCCTAAAGGTGTGTGCAAACTTCACCTTTGAAGCGGCTTTCACTGACTTAAATTCAGGAAGCTTCGTATGTTCATTTAGAAACAAAACCACTTCAAGAAACGACTTATGTGGCCGGACAAAAAAGAAACAAGTTTTTTTCGAAAACATGATGGCCTTACCTGAAGCATAGACGCGGTGCTCGGGCAATGTACGAGAAAAATCTCTAAGTTTTCTCCAAGCATCGAACAAATCTGGTTCAAGCCCTTGGGTCAGAGCCTCTTCGGTCGTCAACCAGATGTCTGGGTCTGATTTTGGTGTTGAAACCTTCAAAGCTGAAGCCTTGCGCGACTTCCTCTTTTGCTTCTTCACGTGTTTCCTTTCACCGATTCGAAAACAGATTTAAGTAAGTCGTGGTGATTGTTTTTCGACATGCGGCAAAGTCACCAAGTGGGGCTGTTTTTGACTTCCAGATTCGAGTCGCAAAAAATATCGGTTTTTTCTTTCTGATTTGCCAACCCACCCACCAACCGACATGCCTGCCACCTTCGGAGGTCCAGCCCGTTTTCCCAAAAACATTCGAATCATTTCTATCTTTCATGAACGTTTTGACAGCTTCCATGGACGAGCGAGAAAAAGGCAGTTTATTTTTGTACAACGCACTTAACAAATCAATTTGCTCTCGCGGAGACACGCCGAATTTACCGTAGACCCAAAAATTTCCTCTCAGCCCCTTGGTGATTTCATTATTGCCGTATTTGATCTGCTTCAGAATTGGCAAGTACTCGCTGGTGCCAAATCTTTTCGCAAGCAATTCGAAAACCCAGACAGTTGAATTTCGAAATGCAGTTTCGAGATTTGTATCTGCATTCCACGCCTCCACCTCTCGCTTGACCCGATCCCATTCGAAAGTTTCATTTTGAGTCGTTATGTTTCGGTCGAGCGCGATCAGTGCGTTCAGGATTTTGAATGTCGAAGCAGGCAGCGAACGAATTTTCGCATCGCGAGAATCGGTCTCGACCCACTTGTTCAACTCTTCATCAAAAAGAGTCACAGAGCCCGATACCTCGCATTCCTTAAAAAGATCGATCTCTGCCGCGCCGACAAAACGTCCCAAACAAACGATGAAAAAGACGAGTAGGAACTTCAGCGGGTCTCTCATTTGGTAAAAGAATAGAACGACGACGAAAAAAACGCGTATCTTTCGGCCACCGGAGTTTGATTTGAGAGTCGATTGAGCGAATTGATCAGATGCTTATAGGCTTCGGTGACAAGAGGAAAAGTGTCTCGATCAAAACCCATGACCAGATAATGCCCCATTTGCTCGGGCATACGATTGCCACCCGTCGCGACCGTAAGATCGATCAGTCGATTCACAAACTGCCTCTGAATATCAAAAATACGTGAGTGGTCAGGGATATAGAGGTTGAGATTTTCGATCAAGAGATTATCGTTTTCTCTTCTCACGTATCCACCCCCGACCAATTCATCGATAACCTCAGTCGCTCGCTCACCGCTGATACCGGCTTTGAGCGCGAGGCTTAAAACTGCGTCGCGTTGGCCTTCGGCTCCGATCAGACCGTGCATCAGAAAATGATCGACACTTTTCATGATCAGATCTTTGGTCGCATCCCGAAGATAAGTCCCTGGTGTGTGACGCGCTTGAATGGCTTGCAGGATATTTTGTTTTTCGAGCGGGTCCTTTGTCTGTTTCAGCTGAACGAGACTCTGGAGGTAATCAATTTCGCCAACCTCGAACCCTAGTTTTTCAAAGACGTCTCGCGAGTTTCGCGAACTCAGGTCTCGACGTCCGCGCAAAATGTCAGAGATAAAGCTTGGCGATAAATCGAGGTCGCGCGCATAGGCCCGTAAAGAATAACTTAGGTTGGTCGAAGACCGTGCCAGAAAGTCATCATTCAAAACAAGGCGGTATTCGACATAGTCAAATGCAGACTGAATTCTCTTCGTCATGAAGTCGTGATACCAGCAACAGCGAACAGCTGCGAACAGTTTCTGGTCTGTTCCGATCTTACGAACCTGGTGTCACAGATCTGACGAGTCATACAATACTTAAATGGCGCCTAAAGAAAACATCATACTTCCGAACACGCTGGGTGCTATTCGCAGCGTCAATGAGATTTTTCGGCCCGAATCGTCTGAAGCTTTGTTTGAAATGCTGCCCGCAGCGATGCGGCCGCACAGCCAGGTGAGCGTCATTTCGCGAGGAAACAATTGGGGCTATGGCTGCAGCGCGCCGGCGAAATCCGGTGGCCTCTTGATTGACCTAAGTCGTTGCCGAGAAATTAGGTCCTTTGATCGAGACCATGGCATTGTGACGCTCGAACCCGGTGTCTCGTACGGCGAACTCGCAAAGTTTCTCGAAGAGCATGGTGACGAATGGCGAGCGCCGGTGCACGGCGGCGGACCCGACTGCTCGGTCGTTGGCAACGCCCTCGAGCGCGGTTACGGACTAACCCCTCACACCGACCACTTCGGCGCGGTCATGTCGCTCAAAGCTATTTTAAAAAGTGGTGAGATCTACACGGGAAGCCTAACAAAACTTGGCGCCGGTCATCTCGATAAACTCTACCGGTATGGAGTCGGCCCCTACTATGACGGTCTCTTTAGTCAGTCGGGTTTAGGCGTCGTCACCGAGGTCACCTTTCGCCTCGCTAAGAAACCCGAATTTCTCGAAATGTTCTATTTCAGCCTGGACGCTGACGAAGATCTTGAAGCCGCTGTGGCTGCGATCAAAAAATCAAAACAAGAATTAGGTAATGTCTTAGGCGGCATAAATTTGATGAATCGAGAACGCTGCCTCAGCATGATGATCGATTATCCGAATAGTAAAATTCAGTCTCTCGAACCACTTTCAGAATCTGAACTCGACAAGTTCGCCCGGCAATACAAGCTCACGTCGTGGCTCATCGTCGGTACGATCGGAGGTCAGAAAACGATCGCCCACGCTACAAAAAAACAACTTCTCAAAAATTTCAAAAGAATAAAGAAGCGAACTGTATTCTTCAACACCGGAAACCGAAAACTCTTTCTGGCTCTTGCACAGTTTTGTCAATTCATGGGTTTCTCGCAAATTGCGAGGTCGATAGACACAGTGGATCGCGCGTTTGACGTTTTAAACGGAAAACCAAACAACGTGGCTTTACAGCTGGCGTACTGGAAAAATTTAGCTCGCCCGCACACCAACCAAAATGAACTTCACCCGACTCGCGACGGCTGCGGCCTAATTTGGTACGCGCCACTCGTCGAAATGAAACCTGCTAGCGTCAGTCGCTACACCGATTTCGTGAAGCAAGCCTCGATTAAATTTGGCTTCAATAACCTCGTCACATTGACGACGATTGATGATCTTTGCTTCGATTCAACAATACCGATTTTGTTTGATCGCTCAAATCCCGAAGATCAAAAACGCGCACGTTTATTTTACGACTACCTGTTACACGAAGGTTTGAAGCTTGGCTTTTTCCCCTACCGCCTCAGTATCGAGAGTCAGGAGAAATTCGACTTTCAAACCGACCTCTTCAAGCTAGATCTCGCAAACCCAAGTCGCTACCGCTGAGGGGAAGACGCAAGTTGAATATCAAAAACCCGGCTTATCTTCTGCACGGACAACTGCTTGTTACCTTCCTGGTCTTGGCCTTCATATCCGACAGTAAAGTTCAAATCGTATCAGTTTTGATTTTCTGGGCACTGGCGTTTTACCCCTTCTCAAAAAATGAGTTGGCGCTTTTTGTCGCTGTTTCGACTGTTACGCACCTTGCGCAGACTCAAGCCTCATTTCTTTTCTCATTTATTTTCTCATTTCCTAGTTTGCTCATGGGATACTTTGCCCTTCACGCCTATCGGCTCGTTGGAACCGAAGACCTGTTCGTTTTTTCACCTGTACGGCTCTATTTGACCACGGTTACCTTCGTTGAGATCCTAATTGTGGTCCCCAAGCCGCCGCTTCTCACTCTCGCATTTTCTGTGTCTCTACTCGTTGGACTTTTTTTATTCCGCTCGAAGACAAGTTTTCGCTGGGCCATCTACTTTGCGCTACTGTCATTGGCGACCGAGCTCGTTCAATCGAAAGCGCAAACCCAGCTCGAGCAACTGCTTTGGGTGTTTCTCTTTTCAGGCTGCGTAGGTTTACTCGTTGCTCAGATCGCGGGCCGTCTTCTTGCGCGCCGGGCTGCTGCATTTAAGGGCTCGCCCGATACTGAGGCCAATTGCGGCTTCGATCCTGATACCGAGACACTCGACCGCGCAGATCTAAGTATCGAAGATCGATGGAACATGCTGGTCGAGCTCGACCGAATCAACAAACTCTTTGGTCTCTACAATCTGTTTTCGAAACATTGGAAACGGATGCTTGCGCGAAACCTCAAAAGCGACAACCAGTTGCCTCAGGCACTCTCCATCTTCGAGGTCGGATCTGGCTCGGCCGAACTTTCTGCGAGGCTTCAGCGCGACCTCGTCAGCAATGGTAGGCACCCGGCCATGCATCTCTACGACGTACAACACGAGATCGTCGAGCGAAGTAAATCAAACCTGGTTTTTCACGACTCTCAGGGCCGCCAACTTTCAGTCCAATCCCACGTTGCAACTGAACAGCACCTCGCTGTTTTTAGTAATCAGTCGTTCGACTACGTGGTGTCGATGCAGGTCTTACACCATATTCGTCCGCTGGCCACCGCCGTATCGGCTCTCGACAACATGCTTCGAATCGCAAAACACGGTGTGCTGATCTTAGACTTCGAACGTCAAAGCTGGTTTCTTCCACTTTTTAAACTCATGCACCGCTTATACGGCGTTTCACCCGAACTCGCTAGATCGGAAGAGCA
>JALHOI010000202.1 GCA_022843085.1 Pseudobdellovibrionaceae bacterium | reverse complement strand
TTTGTCTTTTTTGCGGCACAGACGCTGCGAGATGACGGCTTTTAGAACGCCGGCCAGCTGACGACGGACCTGGTCATGCTGATAGTGATCGAAGACTGACAAAATTCGACTGATGGATTCCTGCGCATCGTAAGTGTGCAACGTCGACAGCACCAAGTGGCCGGTTTCAGCTGCCGTCAGTGCGATCTCCATCGTGTCACGATCGCGCATTTCGCCGATTAGAATGACGTCGGGATCTTGGCGAAGTCCGGCGCGAAGTGCATGCGAAAATGTCGTTGTGTCTTGGCCGATTTCGCGCTGTGAAATAATGCTCTTTTTATCGCGGATTAAATACTCGATCGGGTCTTCGATCGTGAGAATGTGTTTGTTCTTCGTGTTGTTGATCTCGTTGATGATCGCGGCCAATGTCGAACTTTTGCCAGACCCGGTAATGCCGGTCACCAGCACAAGTCCGCGCTCGAATTCAGCGACCTTTTTGATGACCGGCGGCAGATGAAGGCTGTCCACGCTAGGAACAAGTTGCGAAATCGTGCGAATTACGAGGCGCACCGAACCGCGCTGACGAAATATATTCACCCGAAATCGCCCGAGGCCGGTAACGCCGTAGCCGCAATCGACTTCCTTCAACTTCACAAAAGTTGCGCGTTGCTCGTCATCCAGAACTTCTTCAGCCATCCGTTCGACATCTTCAGCACTGAGCTGTACGAGGCCCTGACCAAGCGGTCGCAATTTGCCATGCTTGCGAATAACGGGCACGAGCCCGGCTTTGAGGTGCACATCGCTCGCCTGCTTCTGCACGGCCATTTCAAGAATCTCTTTGAGCGACAAGGACATACGGATCTCCAACTCCTTGTCATATCGTATCGCCTTGAGGTCCGCGGCGGGCACTGAGATGCGGCAAAGCCCGACTGAAACTAGTCCGCTGGTTTTGACTTCAAGGCCTGGCCGGGCGAACGTCGGGCCGATATGAGCCGATTTTCTCTTCCATCAAAATTGATCGAGTTTCTTGCGACCGCTGGTTTTGTCGGACTCATGCCGAAGGCGCCTGGAACATTTGGTACCATCGTCGCGCTGCCGCTCGCGTTTTTGTTAGCGAAAGTCGGGCCCGGGTTTTATCTTCTGGCGACGCTATTTTTCATCGTGTTCTCGATTTGGATTTCAGAATTATATGAACGTGCGATCGGTACCCACGACTCGAAACAAATCGTCATCGATGAAGTCGCGGGATTTCTCGTGGCGTTTGCCTGGCTTCCCGTGTCTCCGATGTCATTCGCGGCTGCGTTCATTTTGTTCCGCTTCTTCGACATTTTCAAACCGTGGCCGATTTCTGTGCTCGATCGCCGCGTAAAAGGCGGACTTGGCGTCGTCGTCGATGACGTGGGCGCGGGGCTTGCGACCAATGTTATTTTGCAGTTGGTTTTGAGTAAAACGACGTGGCTCGGCTTGGGTGGCGGGTTGTTTTCATGAAGCCCGATGCGATCGAACGACTGGCCGCTAAACTTCGTTCGCGAAACCACCGCGTTGCCTTTGCCGAAAGTTGCACGGGCGGTTTGGTTTCTTCTCGCATGGCTGCACGCGCCGGCGTTTCGGACGTTTTTTGCGGCGCCGTTGTTTGCTACACCAACGAGGTCAAGTCCGAGGTACTGAAAGTACCGACGTCACTGATGCGACAACTCGGCGCCGTTTCGACTCCGGTCGCCGCCGAGATGGCGCGCGGAGCCAAGCTTCTTCTCAAGTCGGACTGGGCGGCCAGCATCACGGGTATCGCGGGTCCGGGCGGCGGTTCGCCGCAGAAGCCGGTTGGCACCGTATGTTTTGCGATCTCGGGACCGGGTGTTGAATGGTCGCGCATGATGCACATCGATGGAGACCGTGCGGCAATTCAAGATCAATCCGCCAAGTTTGTAGTCGAAGCCCTTTGTATCGCGCTAGACGAAGGTGCCGAGGGCCTCGAGGATTTTTCCGTTTAAGCCGCGACGTCGCGTCGTTTGCTGTGTTGTGTAAGTTTAGTGTAAATAAATCTTGCTCAATTTTAAAAACGGGTACTGAATGGACCTCACAACAACGTCGCTAAAAAAAACAGCGACATTAGAACGCGAAGGGAAGGGCCTTTGCGGAATAAAGGAAGAAACAGAGATGGCAGCTCCGACAACAGAAAAATCAGAATCAAAGTCAAAATCAGCCGGAGCCCAAGCGGCCGCTGACAAAGTTCTCGCCGAAAAAACCAAAGCGCTAGAACTCGCGGTTGGTGCAATCGAAAAGCAGTTCGGCAAAGGTTCGATCATGCGCCTTGGAAACGGCGAACCTCTCGTTCGCGACGTGCAAGTCGTTTCGACCGGCGCCCTTTCTCTCGATATCGCGCTCGGAATCGGTGGTTTACCCAAAGGCCGTATCGTCGAGATTTACGGACCAGAATCTTCGGGTAAAACAACTCTTTGCCTTTCTGTTATCGCCGAAGCTCAGAAAATGGGTGGCGTGGTCGCGTTTGTCGATGCCGAGCACGCGCTTGATATCGGTTATGCTCGCAAGCTCGGTGTCCGCACTGAAGATCTTTTGATTTCGCAGCCAGACACCGGTGAACAAGCCCTAGAAATCACTGAAACACTTGTGCGTTCGGGCGCGATCGATGTTCTCGTGGTCGACTCTGTCGCCGCGCTCGTTCCCCGCGCCGAAATCGAAGGCGACATGGGCGACAGTCACGTCGGTCTTCAGGCGCGATTGATGTCTCAGGCTCTTCGAAAACTTACGTCGGCGATTGCCCGCAGCCAAACAATGGTGATTTTCATCAACCAAATTCGAATGAAAATCGGTGTCATGTTCGGAAGCCCCGAAACAACAACCGGCGGAAACGCGTTGAAGTTCTACTCGTCGGTACGTCTTGATATTCGCCGTATCGGCGCGATCAAGAATGGCGAAGACGTGGTCGGTAACCGCACGGCGGTGAAAGTTGTAAAAAATAAAATGGCCCCGCCTTTTGCGAAAGCCGAGTTTGATTTGATGTACGGCGAAGGATTCTCGCTCGAGGGTGACGTTGTCGACCTCGGCGCGGCTCACAACATCATTGAAAAATCGGGTGCGTGGTACTCGTACAACGGCGAAAGAATGGGTCAAGGTCGCGATCAAGCGAAGCAGTACTTGAAAGACAACAAGCCTCTTCTCGAGTCACTTCGTAAAAAAATCCTCGAGCTTCACAAGATCGGCGTGATCGCACCTGAGGTCGACCCAACGCTAAAAGCGGATGACGGCGAAGACGAGGAGGCTCCGGTTGGCGCCACAGCAGCTGGAAAAGCTTCAGTCGCGGGCGCGCCTGCCCAAGCTTCGGCCACAGCATTAAAACCCCCAGCGGCGTTGCCGGCCACCGCTACAGCCACAGCAACAGCAGTGAAACCGCCAGCGGCGATGCCAGCCGCAGCCGCTTCAAAAGAGGCCTTGAAGAAAGCCTCTGACGAGAAGAAAACGGCCGCAATGCCAGCAAAAAAGTAGGTTTTAGGCCTCCGACCGGCCCAAGAGAACTGGCCAGTAAAACGAGCCAGTGAATCGATTCGAGGGAAAGACGAAGGTTTTTCCCTCTTTTTTTCAATGACTGAATGTGGCTTCTCGACCGACTACTCTTTGCGTTAGGTTTCGCCAGCAGCGAAATTCAAACCGGAAAGTGAAAAGAGAATATGAAGTCATTTTTGTTGGGCATGGTCTTAGTTCTCGGTTTCGTATCGAATCTTACCGCGGCTCAAGCGGCGACGGTGGCGACTTCGAAATATTCATCTCTCGAAGACAAAGATTGCAATCTCTTGAACTCGTCGGATGACGAAGCCGAGGCTGAAATCGACTACTTTAATTCGCTCTGCCCCGGGCACGATGGTTATCAGGTTAAGCTTTTGGGTGGAGATATTCGCAGCTGGGTGGGAATTCTGAAGCCTGGCGAAAAGTATAAAGATGGCGCCGATTTCTACCAGGCGCTGATGCAGGGTTCGAACGGCCATTTTGCCAATGTTCAAGGAACAAGACTTGAGTGGCGTTACAACGACGGAAAGCTCGTCGCATTCATCGTGCGCATGATTGCCCAAGACGTGGATGACTACGAAAAGTCCGTCGAAAGCCTCGTCGTTGTTCGAACAAACCCGAACGACTTTTCAAAGTCGTGTTTGATTGGCTCGGTGAACGTGAGGGTCGTCGCAGATGCGAACGTGGTCGCACGACAGATTGCCGACGACGCTTCGAAGCCTTGTCTGTAGAGAAAAAACAAACAGGAATCAAAGTACGAACTCACTGACTTTACGTTTGGACGAGCGCGCCGTTTTGGAAAAGCGGCGTCGTTAAAGTACGGCACGGTAGGTTTTAGTCGGAACTTCGTTGTCTTTTATTTTGTTAAACTCGCGAATGGCCTGTTTAAAGGCGGCTCGAATCGCGGCCTGATCCTTGTCGCTGAGGCCCGCGAGCTTTCCCTCACCGATGATAAGGCTTACGTCTCCTTGGCCGACGGATTTTCCAAACATGTCGACGGCGAACACGACTTGTTCGAGTTTTTGGTAGGGAATTTTTCCTTCAAGTTTTTCACGCAGAACTTTTTCGATCGCTTCGCCGTGAGCCGCGAGCAGGTTTCGTTCTTTTTTAGCGACCCCGTCTGAGATGAAGGCGAGACGCTGAGCCGAAGGAGACTTCAGTTCGGCTACTTCGTTGACGAGTTTTCGTTTTATTTCAGGCGTCCAAACTGCTTTGGCCGAACCGACGAAGTCGTCGCCCGACAACACGCTGCCGTCGACATAACGATTGATGATGTCGGCGAAGTCTGCGCTTTGTTTCTGGAAAGCCTCTGTTACGGCCTGCTCGCCGTTGCGCGCGAGTGCGATCGCGTTGCGAAGGCCCTTTGCTTCAGCGAGTGCGCGGGCGGTCGCGCCGCGATTTCTGGCGCCAAGGCCGGTAAAGTCGGCCGAGACCCCGCCAAGTTCGGCATTTTCAAGCGACGCCACTTTTCGCTCGGCGATGTGATTGCCCGGGCTAAAGCTGTCGATCATTCGGTTGTACAAAACGATGCGTTCGGTTTGCGCTTCGGAAAGCTCTGCGCCGTACTTTGCTTTCAGCCGCTTGCGCGCTTTGGCAATATTTTTTGATTTCTTTATAATGTCCAGCACGTCGTCCTTCACAAATTGTCCGTCAAGCAGCGGCTGCATCGAAGGGTCGTTAATAATTTCATTTCGCTGAAGCGCGGCCCACCGGCGGTACACGTTGAGTGACTTTTGAATCTCTGGATTTTCAAAGGTTTGCATCTGGTTGCCATTCGTCGCGGTGCTCAATTCTCGAGAAGTTCGAGCCGCCGCATTCGCTTCATCGGCCGTGTAGCCGATGCCTCCGCGAAACCAGTTTTCAACAGCCCCATCGACGTCAAGATCACTGGCCCGAACATAGGTAGCGTATTCGCCGTTCACGCGTGCGAAGATCTCTTTCAATTCCTTTTGCACGGTTGCGGGAATCTGGTGCGCAACATCGGCCCGAGATTCAATTGCGCTGAGTGGTTTTGACTTCGGCACGATGGCGAAACGAACCGATTTAAAGTCCGAGTAGAAAATGACGTCTTTGACCGTGTCCGGATTGTTTTTCAAAAGGGATTCGCGAAGCGCCTTCAGCTCGGTCAACAAAAGTTCTTTCTGTTTGTTGGTGAGGCTCGTGACGAGATTTTTTTCGTTGGTCAGACGATTGATGTCGCCGAGAACTGCGAACTCGATGTCGCCAAAGATGACGTTAAATTTACGATCTGCAACACGGGCGAGTGCCATCCAAGCAAGATTTTCGTCGACCGTCGTAAAGATCTGGTGCAGGTGGGCGTCAATCAAAGCGGATTTAACTGCGGCGCGCTTTGAAGACGCCGCGACGGTTTGGCCGATATCGGTAAACGATTTGAGATCGCAAGTTGCGGCGTTCGCAAACTGGCCTGGTCGCGGAATCGCGAACAAAAAGAAAACAGCCAGTCGAAGAGTTTGTTTTAAGAACACCACATGTGTTCTTCGGAGTTTTGCGGCTTTCAACACAGGCCTGCGTCGTCTCAGAATGAGAATCCCGAGGCTAATTCAAAATGGTCTGTTCATTTTTCGTGAAATCAGCTCTGGGCATCTTCTTAGTGATCGGATGTCTCGACGAAACCGGCGCCCTCGCTGAGGGCGTCGTCGATCATGAACAGAATCGACTCTCTTTTTGAAAGGGGCATCCCAAGGTTTTCACATTTGGTTTCGGGAATTCGGATGGTCCAGGCGGGAC
>JALHOI010000201.1 GCA_022843085.1 Pseudobdellovibrionaceae bacterium | reverse complement strand
CATCGTATTGCTTGCCGAAACCACCGCGTTACTACCGATCGCAATCGCGTTTGAGATTGGAGTGCTGTCGATCGGTCGTGCGTTGTTACCAAGGTAAACGTTATCGTTGCCAGATTGGTTTCCGTTTGCGCCCAACAAGCCTGCTTCAAAGCCGACGGCCGTATTTCTTGATCCCGTTTGGTTGAGGTGGAGCGCTCGATTACCGATGGCGACGTTTCGATCACCGGTGCTGGTGAAAGATAGACTTAAAGCGCCAAGCGAAGAGTTCTCCGAACCCGTCGTGCGGCTCGACATCGACAAATAGCCGACGCTCGAATTCTGAATGCCGGTCGTGCCCTGCAGTTGCGAGCTTGTACCGACCGCCGTGTTCTGATTACCGATGTTATTGCTAAGACTCAATGAGCCGATCGCGACGTTCTCAACGCCAATGACATTCGACTGCAATGCCATACCTCCGACGGCAACGTTGCTGCCGCCCTCAGTGTTTTCTCGCATCGCTTCTCTGCCAATCGCAGTATTGTTGCCGCCAGTTGTCGTTTGTCGCAACGATCTCGTGCCGACCGCTGTATTCATGGATCCCGATGTAGCCGCTCGCAAAGCTTCGTAGCCGACGGCTGTCGAAAACGATCCGTCAACATTTGAACTCATTGCTTCGTAGCCCATCGCCGTGTTGTAAATGCCGTCTGTGTTCGCTGCGAGGCTACTGGTACCAAACGCAGAATTGAAAGAACCTGTCGTATTGGCCAGCAGAGATTGGTATCCGAAGCTTGAGTTGTCGCTGCCAGACGTATTGCTCGCGTTTGTGCGATATCCAGCTGCAGTGTTTCGGCTACCGGTTGAGTTTGCGGTCAGCGACCTCGTCCCGAGAGCGGTATTAAGCTGGCCGGTTGTATTTTGACTCAAGGCCTCGAAGCCGACAGCTATGTTTTGGTCACCGGTCGTGTTGGCCGACATAGCGCCCGAGCCGACGGCGACGTTGGCGCTACCTTGATTGAACGCGAGGGCCGTGAAGCCGACCGCGACAGAGTTACCACCGTTAGTCGCGTTTATCATCGCACGACTTCCGATTGCCGTGTTTTGGACGCCAGTCGTGTTGTTGGCCATGGCCCTGAATCCCACCGCTGTATTTTCGCTGCCGGATGTGTTGGCCACCATCGAGCTCGAGCCGATGCTGGTGATCGCGGTTCCCGTTGTCAGCGAAAGGAGCGAACCCGCGCCTAACGAAGTCGAGTTAACTCTGATTGATCCGGCGACCTGATTGTTTCGACGAAAATTGATGTCGGCGTTGTCGTTCGTACCGAAGAAATCAAGAGCCGGATCGATTCCAGAATTGCCGCCTAGGCGCCAGCCAGCCGTCGGCCCAGAAAGTGCGCCCGCGATGTTACATGTAGAAACGATGTAGGGTGGCCCAGCCGCAGCAGTCTTTTCAAACAAAATGAGGTAACGACCCATTTTAAGAGATGTAGGCGCAGCCGAATAAGTGACATTTAATTCGGCTGAATAGTTGTTGCCGCTGACGACTTGTGGGTTGGTGATCGTGATGTCTGAGACAGCGAGCTGCGAATCGATACGGAACCCGTTCGCGGCATTGTACTCATAAAAATCATTCGTCGCGCCACCGCAAGATTTCTTGAGTGCTGGAACTCGTACCGAGCCTACCGCCGGTACAGCCAGTGCGACCGCACTGCCGATATTGCACGAACACAGATTTGTATCTCTAAATAGTCCGACAAGCTCTTGTTCAAAGGTTGACCGACCGATGTTGCGACGCGACTGCAAAGACTGCGTTGCCATATCAGAAATGAGCGTCGCCGAAACCAGCGCAGTGATTGATAAGATGCCGACCGTGATCAACGCTTCGATCAGCGAGAAACCCGCATCATT
The DNA here is from genome assembly GCA_022843085.1 of Pseudobdellovibrionaceae bacterium. Classification (GTDB taxonomy): domain Bacteria; phylum Bdellovibrionota; class Bdellovibrionia; order Bdellovibrionales; family JAMPXM01. Next base: position 4,396 of record JALHOI010000201.1, on the reverse strand, counting down.
ATAATGACTTTGTCGAGCACGAGGGCTCTTCGATTTAAACCGTTCAAATGTAGGTAACGTCACCATTCACCTCGATTGAACAAACCCTTGAGAAACCCCACTTAGGTCTAAGAAATGTTTCGGATCTCTTTCGGCTGTACTAAAATATTGACGCTATTCAGCGAACTTTTAGCCAAAAGTGGTTCAATCCCAGACGAGAAAGAAAGAACGACGTTTCATACTGAGAATTCAAAATTTTTCTCGGACCTTCAGTTTCACGGCGTTCATCGACCACGAAATTTTCGGGTCGCATTGGGTTCTCATCGATCGTCGCTGAATGTTACTTTTCGAATTGTGAGTCGAAGGCCACTTTCGTAGCCTGTCACCTGTTCAAAGAGGGAATCCACGATTTTACTGCTTGATGCGCCTTGGAGAGAAGTGATTGAAAAAAAAGAAAGAAACTAAAAAAAGTAATCCAATTGAAGCAGCAATGAAAGGTCGCTTAAAATCACTTTTAACCCGGAACGCCAAAGAAAAAGATGATCGCGGCACCTACAAATGGCTTCTTGTGGCCAATGATTTTGGACACCGAGATGCCTTACAGTACATAGAGGACCATTGTGAGCACAGCGGCCTTCGTTATGACGATGAAGGATTCGAGCGAGCGGCAGCTCATTGGGAGCTTGGTGTCTCGTACTTGAATGGCTTAATAAAAACTTCCCGCCGTCTCAAATTTGCTAAGAAACACTTAGAAGAGGCACTTGATCATTTCGAACTTTCGGACATCAACGAAGGAACTGGAGAAGACTATTCTGCTGAAGCAGCCTTGGCTCAACTCGAGGGAAAAGCCGCGGTTACGCTCAGAAACGCTCTCGAATACGGCGCAAATCCTTTTCGAAAGGCGATCCGGCGTTTGCGTCGACTACAACGTCTTCATGACCTTGGCCATGTCCCAGCCGTGATTATTGAAAATGAGGCGGAGCTTCTCAATCACGAGATTCAAATGGTGATGAACACGATCGCAAGTTCCCGAGGCCGCACTTAAGAATTTACCTCGTGTAGCGAAGAGCCGGAAAAAACAACCTTTTGCACGTCTGGCTATGTTAACAAGCCAACCCAGCGAACCAACCGGTAATCATTCTTATGCGAGGGATGCACATACCCATTCGCAAAACTGAGGAAAACGATCGGCCGCCGAGACCGTTGGCCATTCGGTCCTGACGTCAAATGACCGTCAGTCGCCTTCGAAGCAAGTGGATATAGTCAGTTTCAGCTATCGATACACTCCGGACTGAGCCTCGATCCATTGCTGAAGAGTGTAAATACCCTTGAAGGGGATTGAAAGTGTTGGCGCGACAACGTTATCCATCACGAATCCATCCAGATACACTTTGTCCGCGCGAACCAGTGCTGTTCCGACAAAGTAACCTGTTCCTGCTGCACCGACGACGGCTAGCCCTCCAGGTGCTGCTGCGGCGAGTGAACCTGCAGTTCCAGGAATAACAGGCAGCGCCGCTTGTGATGTCGCCAACGCTTTCATCGAAAGTGCGAAGACGCCACGCCTTTAGGCGCTTTAAACCTGTGGAGGTGAGGTTACGAGCCGCAACCGACTACATCGATCAATTTTGTCGGCAAAAACTCAGGGCAGGTGCCAGGTGAAGCGCCTTTAAAATCTTTTGAAACCCTAAATTGGCAGCCATTTGTTAATTGAAATTGTATGCCGGCGTCCAACTTAATGGCGAGTATGGAAACATTCGGGCCTTGAGCTTTGATTGCATCTTGAACCACCGTATCGCTGATCGCACTTTCCAATTCTCTTGTTTGGAGCACGATCGCAGGAGTTCCGGGCGGCGGCGGCATACAAGCCAGCGAAACAGCAGGTACCAGAAGGCAGTTCGTAGCAAGAAACAGAGCAATTGTTTTCATCAGTTACTTCCTTATTCGCAAAGCCTGGCGTAGCTGTTTTCCAATAACAACTTTTAGAATTTCGAAATGTATATCATTCACTCTAGACTAAGGCTTTTGAACGAGTTCAAATCGATGTCGAGGCCATCGACCAGAAGTCAGCTCGGTTTTATTGTGGCCGCTGCCGCCAGACGCTTGTCTTTAAAGCGCCAACAAACGTCACATCGTCTAAATCATTGCAGGGGACGTTTCGCGTCGATTTTGCTAATATCTGTTAATGTTTGCTCATGTCTTCAGACTCGCAGTTTTAAAAAATGACTGATTGCAGTGGAGTTCCAATGAAAAGTCTGTTGTGCCTTGCCATTCTCCTGCTTGCGACTCTTCCGGCCCACAGCCAGGAAATTATCGAAACAAGATTAATTCTTTCACCGGCGAAGCTCGTTATCGAGAAAAGTGGTCGTGCGACTGTTCTCATAACTCCACGGCTACAGTCGTCGAATGGAACAACCCTTCCGATTACGGGTGAATTGAAAGCAGCTATTCAGTTCGGCAGTGCGCTCTCCACCGGGCCAAGCACCGAGTTTCATTATCTCGAATCATCTCGTCCCCGTCATCTCTCGGCACTTGGCCACCAAGGTGGACCGATTCAGTATTTCGCGACTTTTTCTGAAACCGAGTTACCTTCTTCGAAAGCGCAGGTTTGCGTGCAGATCGTTGCGACCGCACAAGCGGGATCAACATCCGCATCGAGCTCAACCGTCGTCTGCGCGGACTGAAACTAGTGAGGTTCTAAACCACTAAGTTGCCGGTCGTAACTGAGCCGAAAAAACGCCGGTCATTCGACCGGCGTTTTTCTTTTTAACGCTCTCGCATCTAAAATCGTTTGCGCCAGTCGTGCGCCAAAAGCGTGGCAACGTCCCGTGATGATCAATGATCTCGAGTGATGCTGCCGCCGACGGGTTCGAACCCGGTTCAAAGATTCCAGCAGCTTAGGTTATTTGTGTTTTCGCTGAATTAGCGATTTTCGGTTCTGACTTTGCTTTTTAGCACTTCGAAAATTGGCGGAGAGGGAGAGATTCGAACTCTCGAGCGGGTACTAGCCGCTACACGATTTCGAGTCGTGCGCCTTCAGCCACTCGGCCACCTCTCCGCAAAAGCAGTTGTCTGAAGAACCCTGGTGCGTAGCATCGGCTGTTGAGGTTGTCCAGACACAAAATCGACGGGCGCTGACCCGCCGATTTTGTCTTTAATTCGGCCTCTATTTGACGACCGCAGCTTGAGCATTCTTGAGTACCGCGATGATTTGAACTTCCGTCATTGCGAGTTCGATAAGAAGGGTTGCGCGTCCGGTTTCTCCTCGAAGAACCTCGGGCTGGTTCTTAGAGTTATACGGATTGATGATCTTGACCGTTTCAATATTCAACTCGGTCATCAGCGAGCGAATTTCGTGGCTGTTCACGATGACGGCAAGCTGCTGCCGGATTTGACGCAATTCGTTTTCGAGAAGCTCGACCGAGTCTGATTCTGGCCCCGAGGTGCCTGATCCAAAGAATGACCGAACCCCAGTACCGCCGAGAAGTGTTTCGAGTTCGAGGCTGAAGCCCGAAGTAAGAATAAACTGAGCGCCAAGCGCTTCCATCTGCTCGGCCGGTTTCGCTGCAGGTTTTTGATCAACCGCAGGGGCCGGCAAAGGGGCCGGCGCAGAGGACACAACGACTGGAGTTTCAATCGCGGGCGATGGTTCAGTCGAAGTGTACTCGAGGCGAACATAGGCCGTTTCGTTTTTAAGCTGGGTTTTGAGGTAGACGTAAAGCTTCGAGGCTTCGATCGTGAGGTAAACCGTATTTTTCATCGCTGGTGTCGGCGCGTGAGAATAGATACCTTTATTGGTGGTCGGATGCTTCAGCGTATCTTCGATCGATGGGTTCGTCGCTGTTGCGTTCGGCTTGGTATTCAATGCCCATTCGCGCTCGCCAGTTGTGAAAACCTGGTTCCAATACTCTTTCACCGTTTCAAATGCGACCGAACCGGTTCGCATTGAGACCGCAAGCGGCAGGTTCAATTGAGCCGCCAATCGGTAGTCCTTCTTTTCCGTATTTCCGTTTCGAAAAGATTCAAAACGGATCGAATCTCCTGCTCTTGGATCTCCGGCCGTATTCAACTTCTGTTCGAACGCAGCCGAAATTTTCGTCGGATGCGAAACGGTGAAGGATTGAATCATCGTGAGTACGTAATTGGTCTGCGTCAGTTCAGACAATTTACGAAGATTTGGATCATCGACTTTAGGTAAATTAAAGTACCCTAACGTAGTGGGATCAGCGAACTCGTTCGCCGCCTCGGCCGCTGGCTTCTCGGCCACCCGCCCGCTCGGATCTTTCGCGCAGGCTGCAAGCGTCAACGCCGCCAAGCAGACACCGATAATGGAAAGTCGAGTAACGTCAGTTTTGTTATGAGCCGACATATGGGCCTCCGATAAGATCCGGTTTCTTTGAGACAGGTAGACACGGGCATG
>JALHOI010000200.1 GCA_022843085.1 Pseudobdellovibrionaceae bacterium | reverse complement strand
CAACTGCGGAACGATGAAGGCGCGTGTTGTGTAGACTCCGACAAAACTTGGCACCGCAAAGATCAATCCGGTTTTGAGGTCAACTTCACCTCTTTTCAGGTAAAAGCCGCCGCCGACGAGCGCCGTTAGCCCAACGATGAACAGTGAATACGCCGTGGCCAAAACAGGATTGATAGTGAAGAGGTAGACAAGAATCGGGACAGTCAGAATCGAGCCACCTCCACCGATCAGTCCAAGAGAGAGACCCATGAAAACGGAAGCGGCGTAACCGTAGTACTCCATAAAAAGCTCATTTCTGAATATTCAACTTCTTGTCGATTTGGCGAAACAAGATCATTCCGGCGATCATACTTAAAACGAAGATCGCTGGTGCGGCGTCAAAGCTTGCGAGTGATGTGACCGCGGGGCCAGGGCAGTAACCGCCAAGGCCCCAACCGACTCCGAATAGAGTCGCGCCGATCACGAGCGCAGGCGTGATTTCTTTTTTTGTCGGCACATGCCACTTGGTGGACAAAAGTGGCGATCCGCGTTTTCTGATCAGCTTGTATGTTGCGAAATGAACAACGATTCCTCCAACCATAACGAAGATGAGCGACGGGTCCCAACTTCCAAAAATATCGAGAAATCCAATTACTTTTTCAGGTTGAGTCATACCTGAAACGCCAAGTCCGATCGCAAAAACAAAACCGACAACAAGAGCTGCGAGTCCGTTTTTCATAGGCTGAGTCCGAGTTTTTTAAAGATTGCGACGGCTATTACGCCGGCGGCGATAAATACGACTGTTGCAACGACAGAACGAGGTGACATACGGCTTATACCGCAAACTCCGTGGCCACTTGTACAGCCGCTTCCGAGTATCGTTCCAAATCCGACGAGTAAACCTGCAACGACGGTGGTCCATGTTTCGGTCTTGAGGCCGGACGAAAACACCGCCGGACTTAGTGCCTTTAGCGTTAGGCCTCCTAACAAAAGTCCGACAACGAACAGTACTCGCCAACTTGTGTCGCCTTTTGCGGGAGCAATTGCGCCGTTGATGATTCCACTAATGCCTGTGACGCGGCCGTTTAAAAAAAGCATGAGGGAAACGGCGATCCCGATGATGACGCCGCCGAGAAGTGCGCTGATCCATTCGTGCTGCATAAAATCTGATCTCCTTCGAGCTTAAGTCATTTTCTGTTTTGAACTGGTTGTTGCAGCTCGGTCCACCGGATCATTCCTCCGGCCATGTTCATTGTGTATTTGTAGCCAAGCTTAATACTTTCTGCTGTAGCGGAACCGGAACGACCGCCACTTCGGCAAACAAAGACAATCTCTTCGCTTTTGTTGCCGTTCGCTAGAAGATTTGTGAGGTCCGGGCCGAGAGTAAAGAGCTCGGCACCTTTTATATGACCGTACTCTCCGTCGAATTCGTCAAGACGCCGAACATCGATCAATCGAATTTTTTTAGATTCAATGTGGTGTGCATGAGCCAGCACGTCTTCGCAGGTTACTTCGGGTATACCGTCGACATTCTGGGGTTGAATTGAGCGCGAGTCTTTTGGTTTGCCGCAAGCGAGATTGGCGGGAACGGCTTCGTGAATCTTTTTTGGATTGGCGAGCTTGAGTTCGGCCATGATTTTCTTAAAGTCTTCTTTAGTCTTCGATTCGCCAAGACGTGGATTGAACCGTTTTTCAAGCGCAATTGTTGACGACGTATGACCTCGATAGTCGTGACCGGGAAAGACGATTGTCTCTGCCGGAAGTTTAAAAAGCTTTTCGTGAACACTATCGAACAATTTTTCCGAAGAGCCTTGTTGGAAATCGGTGCGGCCACAGCCGCGAATCAGCAGCGCGTCGCCGGTAAAAATCATGCCTTCAAACGCGTACGTGAGGCAGGTGTTTGTGTGTCCCGGTGTAGCGATGACCGTGATTTTCTTTGCACCTAGACGAAGTTCTTGACCATCCTTTAGAGGAATATCGACGCAATTGACGGCGGCCTCGAGACTCACGCACGTTTGGGCTTTGGTTCGTTTTCGAATTTCGCCGGCACCGGTAATGTGATCGGCGTGGATATGAGTGTCGAGTACATACACGAGCTTGAGACCCAGTTCTTCAATAAGCTTTAGGTCTCGATCGACTGTCTCTAAAACGGGGTCAATAATCGCAGCTTCCTTCGAGTCTTTGTCTGCGACGATGTAAGTGTAAGTTGATGACTCAGATTCGAAAAGTTGGTAAACTATAACATCTTCCCGCATGTGGACTCTCCCTAGAGCTGCCGACTGTTGTGAAGTCGGGTGATGAACCAAGTATGGCACAAGTTCAACGATTTCATGATGTGCTGGCACATAATTGAATTGAAAATTACGAATTCTCGCGATCTTGAAGGGCAATCAGGCCGTCCCTATCCAAGACAACGATTGACCGGCCATCTTGTTTTATGAGGTTCAATTCCTCAAGTTCTGCGAGCGACTTGATTATGGTCGAAACGGTACTCGCACAAAAATTTGCAATTTCCTGACGAGTCCAGTTGTGGTCAGGATGAAGGTCTTTAAGATAAACCACGGCTCGGGCGGTTCGCACTAAGATCTGATTCTCGAGAATCATAACCTGATGAGTTTCACTGCGTCGAAGCTCTTTCGAAAGAACTTCAACTACGTTTCGAAGAAGTATTGGCTCCTTTTCGATTGCCGCTAAAATAACTTCTTTCGGCACCAATTTTAAGACCGTCGGTTCTATGGCGATCGACGTCCCGTGGTACCCCTCGTTTGAAAATAAGGCCCGGTGGCCGAAGAATTGCCCCTGCTTAAAAAATCGAAGTAGGTGCTCCTTGCCGCTGGTCTGCCCAATCAACATCAGGCCGACCAATCCTTCTAGGACGAAATAGAGACCGCGAGGAAGATCGCCTTGATGATAAACACGGTCGCCCCGTTTGAGACTGATCGACTTCGCATGTGACTCGAACTCAAGTCGAATTTCAATGGGCAAATCGGCCCAGATCAGTTGCAAATTCATGTCACGAGTCTATTTGAAGGTTTTCTTAATGTGTACCCGTGGGGTGTAAATTGCAGCCAGATTTGACACAAAATTTTTGGGGTCTGACGGTCTCTTGCCGCGATGGTACCGCCAGGGCTTAAGTATTTCGTTGCAGCGGCCTCACGCCCGTGGTGCGGTGCCTGAATGAAGATTCGAAAAGGCCAGCTCAACGTTACGCTGTCGGAAGCAGAGTTTAAGAAACGATACCTCGAAAAATTCTGTGACCCTGGGTTTTCTGATGTCGACCACGCGCTGACTCAAGTTGTGAATGTGGCTTGGACGAATTACATCGAATATCACAAATCGCCCTTTAAAAAAAGTGCGGGTCCAGCCTTTAAGAAGCCGAAGTTCGAGCTTCCGGCAGAGTGGCTTGAGACTCGTAAAAAGTTGAAAGCTGCCGAAGCTAAACGAAAAAGAAGTGCGACCAAGTCTCGCTTTTTGATTATTTGCGCTTCGCCTCGAAATGATCAGACGTGCCCGGGCGAAATGTCGAAAACCTTTCGTTTGGCTAAGGTCGCAGAAAAGAAGATTAAAGCGTCTGGGTTTGAAACCGAGTTTCTTGACCTCAGCCGGCTGACGTCTGAATACGGAAAAAATATTTTTCCATGTAAGGCCTGTGTGTCGACAGCCATGCCGCTCTGTCACTGGCCGTGTTCCTGCTATCCGAATCATGCCCTTGGGCAGACCCAAGATTGGATGGCTGAAATCTACGAGATGTGGGTCCGCGCCCACGGCGTCATGATTGTAACTCCTGTGCATTGGTATCAAGCTCCGTCGACTTTGAAGCTGATGATTGATCGGCTCGTCTGTGCCGACGGCGGAAATCCAGACCCCACCACGACCGGAATGAAAGATCCGAAATTGGCAAAAGCCATAGAGCTTAAGGGCTGGCACTACCCAAAACATCTTGCGGGTCGCGCGTTTTCAGTTGTGGTTCATGGAGACGCCGCGGGCGACGAAACTCTTCGTCGAAGCCTTGTCGACTGGTTGCACGACTTGGGACTCATTGATTCTGGTCCTCTCGGACAATTAAATCGTTACGTCGGGTATTACGAGCCTTATGCGACAAGCCACGATGATCTTGACCGAGACACAAAGTTTCAAAACGAAGTCCGCGAGGCGGCACAAGTTTTAGTCGCACAGGTCGAGCTGATTCGTTCAGGAAAATACAAGGCACCTGAGCACGGTCTCGAGAAACCACGTCAGAAATAAATCTAGGGTATCGGTGCATCGCTGATCAGGTCGTAGAGTTTCAGTTCGGCGAGAAAGAAGTCACGGCGAAATTCTAAGTTTCGAATACGTGCGTCGAGCAGCCGTTCTGAAGCGCCGACCATATCGGGAGAGTTTTTGACCCCCCGCCGATATTCGTCGAGTGTCGTGCGATAGTAGACTTCTGACTTTGGAAGAGTTTTTTCCTCGAGGCTGATTCGATCAGAGATTGTCTTTAGAAGTGAGAACAGATTTTCAGCATTGGCCCGAGCAGCGAGCACCGCCTGAGCGGCCGCCGCGTTTCTGGCAGCCAGCGAAGAACTTATGGCTCGTGATTCGTTGAGAGTCTCGAGCCCTGAAAATATCGGCACAGATAGTTTCAGAAAAACCGCGTAGTTGTTGGTTCCCGGCAAGACTCGCTCGTCGACTGCAATTTTGCCGTAGCGAGCTTCCAGGTCGAGCGATGGTAGGTAGCGAGATTGAATCGACGCTCGCTCGTTTTTGGTAAGTTCGATTTCGGACTTCGCTGTCGCGATCTCAAGACTTCGTTCGTCAAGTTGCCGCATGAAATTTTCTTTTGCTATGACGGGTCTGACTTTTTTGAGGTGACCCTTAACGGTGATAACCGAATTCGAGTCTTTTCGGCCAAGAACAACAGACAGCTGTCGCGATTGTTCGATCAGCTGTTGGTTCAACATCTGAAGATCAGAGTTTAAAGTGGTCTCGCGAAGCTCAAACTCGATGACGTCAGCACCCGAGATAAAACCTGACGTCTTTTTTCGTTTCGCGAGCGCAAGCTGTTCTTGATTAAGCTCGATTGCTTTTTCTTTAAGAGCTTTGCTTTCAAGTAGAAAGAGAAGCTCGTAATAAATTCGCCCGACGTCACGTCCGACCTTAGCCTTTACTGAAGCGTATTTTCTTTCCTCGAGCGATTCGCGAATCTTGAAACTGTCAAAGCTGTAGCGGTCAGCACCACCGCGGTACAAGTTCCAGTCGATTTTTCCGTAGTAAGCAGTGCCGCTTGTTGCTTCATTAGCGAATCTCGTGAGTAGGGGGCCACCTTCAAGAGAAAGCGAAGGCAAGTAGCGACCGAGCGCCGCCCGCGCGCGAGACCGTGTGCTTCTGAGACTCGCTTCGGCTTGTTGTAACTCGAGGTTTTGAGACTCAGCCTCTGCGATCAACGGCGCCAAAGATAAAGACCCTTCACCAGGATGATCCGCGAAGACGTACTGAGAAGTGAAAAGCGCGCAGAGCGCTAGAATCAAATGCGAATCGACCAATTTTAATCTCACGCGACGCTCCTATAGCGGCTCGACCGAAAACTTAACTTTTTCAGCTTTTGAATTGTGTGTGACAGAAAGGTTGAGATCGTAGCGATGAGCTCCCTGGGCGTCGACGTTCGCGACGAAGTGATCGTCTTTCATTTCGAATTTGACGTCTTCTTGTTTCTTTCTGCGAGGCACCTGCATTTTTGCGTCAAGTTTGACGTCTTTTGGTGCGACCGGCTTCATGGCGCGATCGAACGGATAGATTTTTACACCTGATTTTTCTGTCACGAGTTCGAGGTAAAGCTGCTTAGTTTCTTTGATGAGACCACCGTGAGGTGCGGTTAAAGCGCCGGGTGTTTCGTGATGTCCCTCATGCGCGCCGCTTTTGAAGGGGCCGACGAGGGTTGCAATCGTGATAGCAGTTAAAAGTGTTAATTTTCTCATCGAAGGGTTCTCCTAGTGATGGGTGGGCTTAAGTCGATTTTCATTTTCAGTTGCGTGCATTTTTAAGTTTCGTTCCGCCGACTTTCGACCAAAATGATAAAAAACAGTTGGCGTCACGAACATGTCCAAGAGCGTTGAGCTCAGTAGCCCCCCGACGATGACCACGGCCAGCGGGTGCAATATTTCTTTTCCGGGGGCGCTTTGCGCGAAAATAAGTGGAAGAAGTCCTAACACCGCTGTGAGTGGCGTCATGAGGACGGGCACGAGTCTCTCGAGCGAACCTCGAACGACCATTTCTTTGGTGAACTTCTCGCCCTCGAACTTCATCAAGTGAAGATAATGAGAAATCATCATGATACCGTTT
>JALHOI010000199.1 GCA_022843085.1 Pseudobdellovibrionaceae bacterium | reverse complement strand
AGCACCCGACATGTTTCGAGCACCCCCACTGCCGCCGCGTGGAGCATGGAATTTCTTTTTAAACCGATAATCGATCAAAGTATTTAGCTGTGCCGTCGCACGAAACACGAGGTTGCCGCCCCGCCCGCCATCGCCTCCATCAGGTCCGCCGCGAGGATCCATTGATTCGCGTCGAAAACTGACCGAACCCTGACCACCCTGGCCAGAACTCACTGTAATGGAAACTTCATCGACGAACTTCACGGACCTACCTTCAATTTTTTCTCAGCTAAAGCCTCATGGCTCGCTTCGTTTCGAATAACGGGATTCACCAAAACAAAAGGGCTGGTCGATGACCAGCCCCCTGTAACTCACCCCAGACAAATCGGTTCGCATCTGAAATCCTGTTGCCGTTCATTGGCGACGAACTTGAGGCGAAATTAGAGGTCGCGGCGATCAAAGTACCGCAACTTTAGTTTAAGCCGATTTCGCTGTTGTTTTTGCTTCCGACTTCGCTCCTGATTTCAAGCCAAGCGCCGCAATCGCTTCAGCAGAATAAACGCTGACCTTCATGCGGTCTTTGTTGATGCGCTCGAATTTTACTTCGCCGGGAATGATCGCGTAGATCGTGAAATCACGACCCATCTTTACGTTGTTGCCAACGTGAAACTGAGTTCCGCGCTGACGAACAATGATCGTTCCCGATTTCACTTGCTCGCCGCCGAAACGTTTTACGCCGAGGCGTTTTCCTGCGCTATCACGACCGTTGCGTGTACTACCTGCTGCCTTCTTACTTGCCATGACTTACCCCGACTACTTCTTCGAAACTTTTTTTGCTGATTTCTTTTTTGTTAAGCTCTTCGACTTCTTCGCAGCTGCCGTTTTCTTTGTTTTCGGAGCGGCTTTTTTCGCCATCGCCTTTTTGTGCGTGGCGGCTTTCTTCTTACTCTTCAACTGATTCGATGCCGCTGCTTTTTTAGCTTTCGCTTCAACCAAAGCTTTTCCACCCGCGGCCTTCAAGGCTGCCGTGTGAGCTTCGATGCGCGCGATCTTTTTCGCTGGATCAATGACGTGAGGCTTCAGGTCAGTCTTCGTCGCAACGCCACCCGGTGCGGTGATCGAAGCTACAAACAGCTCGGTGAAATCCTGACGGTGACCATGCGTACGGCGGTAACCTTGACGGCGTTTCTTTTTGAAAACGGTGATCTTCGCCGCTTTGCCTTGTTTTACGACAGTGACCGAAACTTTGGCATCTTTGACCAACGGCGTTCCGATGACGGCCGACTCGCCTCCAAGCATGAGGACTTCAGTGAGGTCGAAGGTGTCGCCTGGATTTTTATCGAGAGCCGCCACGCGAACAGTGTCGCCGGCTTGGACGCGGTACTGCTTACCACCCGTGCGAATAATTGCGAAGACAGCGGAAGGCACACCAGAAGACTGAGTCGAGACCATGAGGAAACTCCTGACAACGGTCCTCAACACGGGGGACCAGAAAATAATGCGAAGCTCCCGTAAATGCCACAGCCCGCAGCAGGTTGTCAATAAATCCAGCCGATTTGCCTGGGCCTGGGGACCGGCCTACGGACTGGTTGACGTCTTGTGTCGATCACCCGCGTCCACGAATTTGTTTTTTAACGGTGCCACGAGGTTAAGTTTCCGCTAACGATTTCGTGTAATTCGTTCAGAGTTTTAACCGAAACAACCCAACACCAACGGAGTTTTTAATGAAAAGTCTCGTCTTGGCAGCCGCTCTCCTTTTCTCAACGTCGGCCTTCGCTCACATCGATGCATCGAAGTACACCTGCGTCGATCTGCAGGCCTACCTCTCCTACCACGGTCATATCTCGATCCAACGCCTGATCGGTTGGACGACCTATACCAGACAGCCCGAGTGCAGCGGTTCGGAAGAAGCTCGTGTTCATTACGAGTGGACGAAAGACACCCATGCCTGTGAGCTTGGCTGGGATTGCGTTTCAACTGGCGGATAGCTTCGAAGCTCCACGGGGAGCATGAACCCCGAGGTCGCCGCCAACCCGATTCAACCCGGTTGGCGATCTCGGGTTCAGCTCTGAACTAAACTGACTTCGCGTTTTGTTTCGAAGCCTGGGGGCCAGACCGAAAAATCTCATACTGTTCGCGATGAAAGCTCGGTTCCAATTTAAAGACGACGCTTTGCCCAACTCGACGCTCGACGTCTTCAAGCGCTTCAGTTTCTTCAGCGTAAATGTGATCGCCGATTTCGGCGTGGCAGTGAACCACCAGTACCGTTTCGGCGTGATTCGCGGCCCCTTCGCGCTCGAGGTCTCGAAAAATTTCTCGCGATACGGTCGACTTCGTTTTGACGTAGGCTTTTCCGTCGCAGTGACTGCACGGTTCGCATAGAGTTTTCACGAGGCTCGGTCGGATGCGCTTTCGCGTCATCTCGACGAGTCCCAAATTCGACATCGCGACAACGGTCGTCTTAGCGCGATCGCGCACAAGCTCTTCTCGCAGCGATTCAAGAATCTTTTCTCGGTGGGCGTCTTTCTCCATGTCGATGAAGTCGATGATGATGATGCCGCCACAGTTTCGGATTCGCAACTGATGGGCGATTTCGCGCACAGCTTCGAGGTTCGTTTTCAAAATCGTATCTTCAAGGTCGCGCTTTCCAACATAACGGCCGGTGTTCACGTCGATAACGACCAGCGCTTCGGCCTCGTCGACGACGATATAGCCACCGGACTTCAGCCAAATCTTCCGCTCAAGGGAGCGTGAAATTTCAAGATCGATTTCGTACTGATCAAACAGCGGCCGCTCGTCACTGTAAAGTGAGACCCGGTTTTTAAAGCGAGGCATGAACTGCGATAAAAACGCCAAAATTTTACCGTGCGTTTTTTCATCGTCGATCACGACTCGGTCGACCTCGTCGCTCAAAGAATCTCGAAGCACGCGAAGCTCAACATCGGGCTCGGCATGCACAAGCCCCGGCTTTGTGCGCTTCTCATAAGCTTTCTGAACGTCTTGCCAAAGTCGGTTGAGATAATCGAGGTCGGCCCGCAGACTAGCCTCGGTCGCACCCTCGCCGGCTGTGCGAACGATGACTCCGCCTTTGGGATCAATCATATTGACCAGATCGCGAAGCCGATCGCGTTCGGCACCCTCTTCAATCCGTCGCGAGACACCGCGGTGATTGAGCGTCGGCAAGTAAACAACGTGACGGCCCGGCAGCGAAATGTGCGTCGTGATACGCGCACCTTTTGTTCCAAGCGGATCTTTTGCAACCTGCACGAGAATCCATTGGCCTTCAGTGAGAAGCTCCTGAATCTTAGGTCGATCCGCTGAGTCCACGGCGCCGGATGCGGCGCTTGAAGCGAGGCCCGACTCACCAGCAGCGACATCGTCGTGTGAATCGGCGCCGATCAGGTCGCCGCCAAGTAGTTCGCTGCCGTCGCCATCGAGATTGGGCCGAACATCGCCGACGTAGAGAAACGCCGCCCGATCCAAACCGATATCGACAAACGCAGCCTGCATGCCGGGTAAAACACGCAAGACCTTACCGCGATGGACTGAACCGACTAAGGTCGGGGAAGTTTTCTGTTCTATTTTGAGATCGTTCAAGACCCCATTTTCAATGTAGGCAACCCGAGTCTCGCTGGGCCGGACGTTGATCAAGATTTCTGAGGCCATCGTTCAATTCCGATCCATATATTGCCGAAAAAGGAATCATGGCAAAGATCGATGAGCTTTTCAAACTGATGGTAGATAAAGGTGCGTCAGACTTGCACTTAGTTGCGGGAGCGCCTCCTTACCTGCGCGTAAGCGGCGAAATGGAGCGGCAAGAGTTGCCCGAGCTTTCGCAAGAAGCAGCGCAGGATTTGATCTTTGAGATCTGCACTGACAAACAGAAAAAAGAATTTATCACAAATTGGGAACTTGATTTCGCGTACACCAAAGAACCCATTGGTCGTTTTCGCGTTAACGTTTTCATGCAGAGAAAAGGAATCGGTGTCGTTTGCCGTACCATTCCGACCAAAATTAAAACGGCTGACGAACTTGGCTTACCGCCGTCGCTGCTCGAGCTGATTAACTGCCACAAGGGTTTGATCTGCGTCACAGGCCCAACGGGTTCTGGAAAGTCGACAACACTTGCGGCACTCATTCACCATATTAACGCGAATCAAACGTCGCACATTTTGACCATCGAAGATCCGATCGAGTTCGTACATCCAAGCTTGAAGTCGCTCGTCAACCAACGCGAGGTTCACAACCATTCGAAGTCGTTTGCGAACGCGCTAAAAGCGGCGCTTCGAGAAGATCCCGACGTCATTCTGGTAGGTGAGATGCGAGACCTCGAAACGATATCGCTTGCAATCTCTGCGGCCGAAACGGGCCACTTAGTGTTTGGAACCCTGCACACGAACGGCGCTCACAAAACAGTCGATCGTATCATCGATGTGTTTCCCGGCGATCGTCAGGCGCAGATTCGCGTGCAGTTGTCGGAATCACTTCGCGGGGTCATCTCGCAAGCCCTACTTCCCAAAGTTGGCGGCGGCCGAGTCGCCGTGCAAGAGGTGATGTTTTGCAACAAGGGCATCGCGAACCTAATACGCGAAGGTAAGACCTTTCAAATTCCCTCTGCCATGCAGACAGGCCGAAACCAAGGTATGATTACCTTCGAATCGGCCGCCGAAAGCTTCGTACAACGCGGCTTACTTACGCGCGAGAATGCGAACGACTTTTTAGGCAAAGCACCAGATGCAGAGGCGAAAGCCGCCGCCTCGCAAGCTTCGTCGCCAGTGATGGGCGGATCAGCCGCCTCGCCCAACACGAATAGCGGAATCATCATGCAACCTGCCTCGCCAGCTTCCGCACTTGGTAGCCTTGCGAATCGATTTAAGAAGTCAGGCTAGCTGCCACTTTAAAATTTAGAATTTGAAAACTTCGAATGAAGCTGAAAGAACCGATGACGACTCATCGGTTCTTCGATTTGAGATAACCGCGACCTGTGGGGCGGGACCGAGGCCATCGTCGCTGTAACCATAGAACTCATCAGGATTCGTCGCAGCCGTGTAAGTCACGGCCGCGGTGCCCGCGATAACTCCGACCGCGAAACCGATCGCGATGTTGGCCAGCTTGTCTTGCGGACGACCATAGAAGCTGAGGGTGCTTAGACCGAGGACGGCTCCGCCGAGTCCCGCGTAGATGATTGTGCCTAGCTGTCGCCGCGGACCACCCACGGGCGGCTTTTCAGCGGTTGTCCCCTGCGCGATGGCCACGCTCGGAGACACCACAGTCGCCGTCACGGTCATCACTAGCAGAATCATCGAACAGCTTTTCAAAATTGAGATCATCGGTTTTCCTTGATCAAATGAGCCATAAAGTCAGTGTCATCGACACTTCCGGTTTTGTCGAGCTTGCGTCTGGTTATGCAAGAACTAGATTCGAACAGCGAATCATGCCGCAAACTGATGGCTATGACATGAACTGGTTTTCAGGAGGACGAGAATGAGCGATTTAATAAGCCCTGCGGGTCAAAAAATTGAGGGCCCCGCCGATCTCGCGCCGTTCATTGATCATACATTGTTGAAATCTGACGCAACGTCCGCGATGGTCGAACAAGTTTGCGATGAGGCTTTGCAATTCGGCTTTTACGCCGTCTGCGTCAACGGGGCTCACGTCGCAGCAGCGCAGAAACGATTGAATGGAAAAAGCTCGTCGCGAGGATCCGTCGTAAAAATCGCGGCTGTCATCGGCTTTCCGCTTGGAGCCTCTGCGACGTCAGTGAAGGCGTTTGAGGCACGTGAAGCCGTCGACGCCGGCGCGAGCGAAATCGATATGGTCATGCGAATCGACCTCGCCAAGACGGCATTGTGGGGCGAGCTTCGCGATGACGTCGCCGCTGTCGTTAACGCCGTCTCAGGACGCGCGATCGTTAAGGTGATTTTAGAAACGAGCCTTTTAACAAGCGAAGAAATCGCTGCGAGCTCGAGGGCGGCTGAGGCCGGCGGCGCCCACTTCGTTAAAACATGCACCGGGTTTTCAACGGCTGGGCGGGCTTCTGGCGAAGCGACACTCGAGCACGTCACGCTCATGAGGCAGTCTGTCAGTTCTCGCGTGCAGGTTAAAGCGAGTGGCGGCATCCGCTCGTACGAAACGGCGCGCCTCATGATTGCCGCCGGCGCGTCGCGACTTGGAACAAGCTCGGGCGTCGCTCTTGTCCAGGCGACAACAATCGAATCTGGCTACTAGCTGCACTTGAGCTTCGGCGAACGTTTACAACGAGAATTGACGCACTGTAGCTTATGGTCTAACTCAAGTCGCATGCCTGATAATGGAATTCAATTTGCGGTTGTACGAG
>JALHOI010000198.1 GCA_022843085.1 Pseudobdellovibrionaceae bacterium | reverse complement strand
CATCGAGGAGGCGCGCGCAACCGTTCAAAAAGTGCGCGACGTCAGTCAAGAAATTCAGATCATTCTTCATTGTGCCGAAAGCGACCGGGCTTCGCTTCAGAGGGCGCGTGAATTTGCGAAGGAGCTTCGCGATGGCCCGGTTAGCGGCGCCAAAATCTGGGACATTTGGACCCTGCCCGATGGGAATGACGAAAAAATCGCCCAGCTTACGGCCGTCGATTTAGTTTTAGATCGAGCCTGCCGCCGCCTCTACTACCAATTCGAGACTGAAGAGTGGAAAGACCGCTGGGAAAAAGGCACCCCCAAAAATGCGAAAGATCCCGAGGCCGTTCGCGATCGCCTGTATCTATCGGTGCAAGAATTTTCTCGCGTGCGAGATCTTGATTCTGTGCTGACGACGGCCGTCGCTGCCTTCTCGCGGGTGATTGAAAACAAGTCGGTCATTTACATGCGGTGGGTTTCGATCCGTAGTTCTTTTATGGTTCAGCAAATGTCAGGTCCCCTCGACGCCAAGCTTCGTGGTCTGGGGTTTCCTGTTCAAACGATTGATTCGCTGAAAGACGTTGCGAGTTTGGCTCCTATGAAAGAATTCGTTCGAGATGTGTTTAAAGCCTCTGAGTTCACGGCGCTTCTTCACGGGACCCCAACTGAGCCGACCGGTCTCTTTATTTTTCTCGGTTCAGTTTCTGCGCCGGCAGATAAAGACGAATTCGAAGCGATTTCATTTTTGTTCGATTTGACTTGGTCGCGGCTCGAGGCTGTTCGCGACCGCCACGCCCTTGAACGCGTCGATCGCAGCACTGGCTTGCCGAACAAAAAAGCTCTGCGCGAAACTGTAGATTTTGAATGCATGCGCGCGCGCCGACTTCGGCACCCTGTTTCAGCGGCCGCGATCGAAATCGGAGAAAATTCGGCGATTGATCTTGAGGCAAAACTTGGAACTTCGTACGAAGCCGTTTTAAAGGTGGCGGGTGGCACACTCCGTCGCGCTTTGAGGGGCACAGACTATGTCGCAAGGATAGACCGCGGTAGGTTCGCCGTGCTGATGCCCCACACATCTGTCGCTGAGGCGGTTGGTGTTATCGACCGAATGTGTCGACTGATCGAGAGGCTTCAGCTGCCAGCACTTGATGCGGCGGGCATTACAAAGATGAAGGCGCGGGCCGGTGTCGCCGAGTATCCGCGCCTAAGTGGCGACGCCGACGGACTGCTTCAATCTGTCGATGAAGCTTTGTCGGCGGCGTGGGCCGCGCTTGGCGACACGCGAGGAGCTGACGGAGGAATTCGAGTTATGGTGTCGGCGGTTCCGGCAGGATTTCAACCTGACTTCGAACCTGTTTTGGGACCCGGTGGAACTTAATGAACATCAGTCATCGTCCGACCGTCGCGGTTGTGGATCTTCGACAGATCGCTAAAAATTTTAAAATTTTGAAAGATGCTGCGGGTACAAATGCCTTCGTGTGTCCGATGGTTAAGGCCAACGCCTATGGCCACGGCGATATCAGTGTGGCAAAAAAACTAAGAGCCGTAGGCGCAATGCACCTTGGCGTCGGTTTGATTGAAGAAGGTCTGACTCTGCGAGAAAGCGGAGACGACGGAAGCATCCTGCATTTTGGGATGTTTGATTTGGCCGGTGCCGAAGTTATGGCTGAGCGAGACATTACTCCCGTCATTAGTTCTCGCGAGGGTATTGAACTTTGGATTCAAGCGGTGAAGGCCCAGGCGGGCTGGCGAAAAGGCGCCGCGGGTTTTCATCTTAAAATCAATACCGGGATGAATCGACTGGGCATGGCTCTTCCCGACGTGACTGCGACAGCTCTTCGGATTCAGGAAAATCAAAATTTGATTCGGCTTGAGGGCGTCTCTCAACACTTTTCGAACGGTGAAGATTTTGGCGAACCCGACGGGCGAAGCGAAAACCAGCTTGAAGGTTTTAGAAAAGCCGTCAGTGACATCAGATCTGCGGGTCTTTCTGGCTTTAAGCTTCATGTGGCCAACTCGAGCGCAACGAGCGCAATTCTTCAGCTGCGCAAAACTCGACCTGCTGATTCGTCGCTCGATGAACTTGGAATTCGTCCTGGGCTTTCGCTATTTGGGGTCGAGCCAGAAACGTGGACCGAGAAGATGGGCGTTCAGCCCGCACTTCAATTTCAGAGTCGAATCGTATTGATGCAAGACGTACGTAAAGGCGAGAGGGTGAGCTACGGCGGTCACTGGCGCGCATTGCGGGATTCGCGAGTCGGTGTTGTGCCATGCGGCTACGCCGACGGCTATCGTCGCGGTCTGAACATTGAAGGCAAGGCTACGGTTATTGTCGGTCGCCAGCGTGTTCCCGTTCTGGGAACAATTTGTATGGATTATTTCATGTGCGACCTGACCGATGTCCAGGGCGCAGGATTGGGCGACCTCGTCACGATGATTGGCACGACGACTCCGACCGGTCAACCCGTTGATCCGCAGCTGACGATCACTGCCCTTCAGCTTGCGCGACTGGTCCACACGATTCCCTACGAAATTTTCACAGGAATCACCGAACGGGTCCCTCGTGTTTATGTCGACGACGCACCTTCTATCGGAGTACTCTCGAAGGGGTGAGCCAAGACGATATTCGTGAACCTAGCCGTACAAGACCTCCGGGATTTTCCGCGTGGTATTTTGACATGCGAGATCGATTCAATCGATCTTTTGACGGATTTTTTTTGTGGCTGGCTCGAAGCTTCCGGCAGTTTATTGTCGATATCGGTTTGATCGCGCGATTTGGAATCGAGGGTTTCAAGCTCTTTGGCACTCGCCCGTTTCGGTGGAACGAGCTGCTGATTCATATGGAGTTTATTGGCAATAAGTCGGTCGGCATCATCATGATGTCGGGGCTCTTCGCCGGCATGGCCCTCGCGTATCAAATTTATCTCGGCTTCAAAATTGTCAACGCGACGTCACTGGTCGGACCGACCGTCGGCATGGGTATAACGCGCGAACTTGGGCCAGTTTTAACGGGTCTCATCGTGGCCGCTCGCGCGGGCGGCGCCATGACGGCACGAATCGGCAGCATGCGCGTGACCGAGCAGATCGACGCCCTTGAGGTTATGGGAGTCAATCCACTTCAGTATCTCGTGAGTCCGCGCCTTGTCGCCGCAGTTCTTGTGATGCCACTCTTGACGGGGATCTTTGATTTCACCGCGATGTTCGGTTGCTGGTTGATTTGTATTAAGCTTCTTGGCATGGACGAAGCGGCTTTTTTTGACCGAACCTTTCTGTGGCTCGAGCCGTTTCACATCAATGAAGGCCTCTTTAAAGCCGCCGTGTTCGGAGTCTTTTTCGCCGTGATCTGTACCTACCGCGGTTTCAACACGAAAGGCGGCGCTGA
The DNA here is from genome assembly GCA_022843085.1 of Pseudobdellovibrionaceae bacterium. GTDB lineage: Bacteria > Bdellovibrionota > Bdellovibrionia > Bdellovibrionales > JAMPXM01. Next base: position 2,954 of record JALHOI010000198.1, on the reverse strand, counting down.
AGGTGTCGGTACGGCGACGAATCGCGGGGTCGTCTTGTCGATGGTCATGGTTATCGTCGCCGACTTTTTTCTGACTCAGATGATCAATACCTTCTACGTTTTATTCGGAATGACCTCGTGGAAGTAAAAACAGACTCTGCGATTTCAATTCGCGATTTGAAAAAAACTTTCGACGGTCGCGAATTCGTCATGAATGGTCTTTCGCTTGAACTTCCGCGCGGCAAAATCACTGTACTCATCGGTTATTCGGGAACTGGAAAATCGGTCTTGCTGAAGCATATTCTTGGCCTGCTCAAACCAACGTCGGGGTCGATTCATATACTTGGTCAAGATATTACCGATATGAATACGCGCGAACTGACGAAACTTCGTAACAGTTTTGGAATGCTATTTCAGTACGCAGCGTTGTTTGATGACATGTCGGCGTTGGAAAACGTGATCTTTCCGCTCAAAGAACATCGTCGCGAATTGTCGCGTGCACAGATGATTGAAACGGCCCGTGCTCGTCTGAAAGAGTCCGGGCTGGATGAAAAGCATTACAACAAACAGCCGTCCGAGATGTCGGGTGGAATGCGAAAACGCGTAGGCCTGGCCCGCGCCTTGGCGCTTGATCCGGCAATTCTTATCTACGACGAACCCACCACTGGACTCGACCCGGTACTTACAGAAATGGTGGATAATCTGATTGTCTCAACTCATAATGCGAGGAAAGGAACGACGTCTGTCGTTGTGAGTCATGATCTCTACGCGGCATTTCGAATTGCCGATTATGTAGCCATGCTCGACAGCGGGCGCGTTCTGCTGCACGGAACACCGCAAGACTTTTTAGATTCGGATATTGATCTCGTGAAGAGATTCGTTTCTAAAGGGGTGCGTAAAGAGCTTCAGGTGCATACCGACGCGCCAGAGGAAAAGTAGGGGAATGGGTCTTTTTTCGGCGCCAGAGTTTAAGGTTGGCCTTCTTGTGCTGATCGTCTCGGGCATCATCGCGGGCATGTCTATCAAGGTGTCGAATGATCCGGCCGGGTTAGGCTCGTCGAAAAGCGCGCACTTCTTTATGGACGACGCGAGCGGCCTCGTTAAAAATTCGAATATTCGTATGGCCGGAATTCCCGTCGGCATGATCAGAGATATACGGCTTGAAAACGGCATGGCCCGCGTCGAAGTTGTCGTGAAAGGCGATACTCCGATGACCAAATCGGCCCGCGTTGAGATTCGTCCAAACGGAATTTTAGGTGATAAGTTTGTCGAAATAATCGGCGGCGACGTGCGAGATCCGCCGTTGCGCTCGGGCGATCAAATCATGGTTGTCGACGACCGAGCATCGGTCGATCGCCTGATTGGTGAAATCTCGAAGATCACGAAATCGATTTCTCAGGTTGCCGACAACATTAAAGCGGCGACCGAAGGCGATAAGGAAAAACCGCTGGGTCGCATCATCGACAACATCGAACGCCTGACGACAGATCTCGCGACACTTTCAAGCGAGCGCAAAGACGATATGGGCGAAATCATCGCGAACCTTCGCGAAACGACCGATACTATCAATGATCTCGTCAATGATAACTCTGACGATGGCTTCAAATCCGCCTGGAAAGACGCACTTAAAAGTTTGAAAAAGATTGAGGCGTCGCTCGACAACGTCGAACAGATTACGGGAAAAATTAATCGTGGTGAGGGCACCATTGGTAAGTTAATCAATGATCCAGAAACAGCTGACGAATTGAACACCGCGATCTCAGGGATCAACGACTTACTTGATACAGGCAACAGACTTCAGACGAGTTTCGACTACCACAGCAACTTCATGACCAACACCGGGGAAGCTAAGTCTTATATTTCTCTGCGGCTTCAGCCCGGTATCGATCGCTACTATGAAATCGGCATTGTCGACGACGCCCGCGGAACCCGCGAGCGCGTCACCACGACATCGACAGTTGGCGGCGTCGACACCACGGTTCGCGAAGAGAGAACGTATGGCGATCGCGTTAGGTTCAACGCACTGTTTGCAAAAAATTTCTGGGATCTCACTGTCAAAGGCGGAATCATGGAAAATGCGGGCGGTGTCGGGCTTGACTACCATCTTTTCAAGCGTCGACTTCGGCTCTCGGTTGAAACCTTTGATTTCGGCAACATACAGATTCGTGCCTCGGCACGCCTAAATCTTTGGAGTGGCCTCTATCTTACGGCCGGCGGCGAAGATCTCGCATCGAAAATGGGCACTTCAAGCGCCTTTGTTGGTGGCGGACTTTTTCTCACCAACGACGATTTGAAACTTCTGCTCACGCGACTTCCGTTTTGATCGTTTTGGTCTGGGCGCAAGCCTCGAGTTTGCCTCAGCAATCGACGATAGGCTAAGTTTTCGAGTCATGAGCACCTATCGCAATGCCCTCGTCAGCGTTTCGGACAAAACAGGTCTCGTTGAATTCTTGAAACCTTACGTCGCTCAAGGTTTGCGGGTCGTTTCAACTGGCGGAACGCTAAAGCATCTTCTTGAAAATGGAATTCAGGCCGTCGACATCGCTGAGCAGACCGGATTCCCCGAAGTGATGGATGGTCGGGTTAAAACTCTGCACCCGCGAGTCCACATGGCACTTTTATCTCGGGAAGGAAATAGCGAAGACCAAACGTTGCTGGCACGCGAGAAGATTCAGCCGTTCGATCTTCTTATTGTGAATCTGTACCCATTTGAAGATGCACGAGCTCGTGGCCTAGAGGGCGATGAATTGATCGAGTTCATTGATATCGGCGGCCCCAGCATGCTTCGGTCGGCTGCGAAAAACCATGCGCGTATTACCGTTGTTGCGGATCCGAAAGACTATGCGTGGATACAAAGTAAAAATGGCGCACTCACGTTTGAAGACAGGCGCATGCTTGCCGCCAAAGTATTTTCCCACACGAGTCGTTATGACGATTTGATCGCGCGCAGTCTTTCGACTGAAGTCGAATCATGG
>JALHOI010000197.1 GCA_022843085.1 Pseudobdellovibrionaceae bacterium | reverse complement strand
GGGACGTCATGAACTTAATTTTTTGATCTACAGCTTCAGGCGTCGACTCGTTCAGATCAAACGGATTCAGGGAAATGCTCGTGTCGGCACCGAGAGCCACGTACTGGCCCTCTAAATGTTCGGCCACTTTTCGATAGCTCCCACCAATGTCCAAAATGAAAACCCTCGGATTTTCTTTTGCGAGATGCGAAATCAAAATATTGGTAAGAAACGATTTTCCGCTTCCTGACCCTCCGCTGACAATTTGATTAAAGTTAGTAAGCCTCGGGCTGAAAGGGTCGAACCCGATCACCGCACCCCGGCGATTTCGGAGTAAAATGGACGGTTCTTCGTGGCCCGGCCAATCACCGTAGATCGGTAGAAAGTCAGCGAGCACGCTGGTGTTCATTCGTCTCGACCGTTCTTTTGCGCGACCGTTCGGCAATGCCAACTCTAAAAGCATGCTCGACGCCGCGAGAGACTCGATCATTCCCTCCGCACCTGATAGTTCGCGAAAAGTCTGAAGAACCTTCGTAACTTGTTCATCGAGAATCGTCTCACTTTCAGATCTCAAAACCACATTCAACGAAACGCCAAAAATCTTTTCCTGGCCGGCGACGCGTCCGCTCAGCAAAGCTTCGATGTCTTTGAGCTTCGCGCCGCTTTCAATATCCGAAACGCCTCGTTTGCCCGCATACATTGCGTAAGCGATTCGGCGTTGGGTTTCGAGCGCTAGCGTCTCGCGATCTTGATTTAAAACCTCGACCGACAAAAACAGCCTTGAATCAAACGGAAGCTCGCGGAGCTTTTCACTCATCGACGCATACGTTTGATCTGGCATGATCTTGAGCGACAAAACTCGGTGATGAATATTGCCCAATGCAAAACCCTTAAGCGACATCACCATGTCACTCAAAACGAGATCGTCACGAATATCTTCGCGATTGAAGTTCGTTCCGCCCAAAGGGAACTTCGGATTCCATTGGTCGAAAAAAAGCTGAAACGCATCATCTTCTGAAAGCTTGACCGAGTTCACGCCGAGCGTCTCAAGTCCTTGCCGGACGTCCGATTTTATTCTCGAAAACGACCGGAGCTCAGACTCAAGCGCTTCGAGTGAGAGGTTCTGCTCGTCATTTTTCTTCCAAAACGCAAGCCGACTCTTTCGTGATGTAGCGGTACGATCGAACGATTTTCGCAACACGAGGTAAAGACTTTGCTGGGGTGCCCCGCCCGTTTCGTCGAGCTTCGCCAGCCTCGCGAGCCGTTCATCCATGAGTTTTGTAACTAACGGCTGGGCATCCGCGACGCACATATCGCGGTGTCGATCTCGAAGCATTGAATCGCCACGGTGAATACCTTGTACAAACTGAAGAGACAATCCGGCTGGAAGTCCATTTAAGAAATCGCACGCAACGTGGTGAACCGAGTTGAGCTCTTCGTCGGTAGCACAAGATACGTCGCGCGGTTTCAACTGCAAAACGGTTCCGAGCGAAAAATCCTTGAAGATCAGAACACCTTCTTCAAATCCCCAGACTTCGAGCTTTTCTGCGAGCGATGACGTCATCATTATTTTCGTCCGATCTTTTTCGTAAATTGTTGTCGCGGAGTCGCCATGCAAAACGCACTGAGTACACCTCGCGAGAAATGAAATCGCGCAAGATGCAAAAGGTAGTTATCGGGCCTTCCGTTCTTTCCGATTCGCAAACCGACTGCGAGCCCAATGCTCGGCAGCCACGTCCACAAAAACTTGTAAGGTAAGCCCCCGAAAAAGCGGTTTAGAATCGCTAGAAGCGAGAAAACCAAAAACAGATCGACGATTTCAAATCCGAAGATCAAAGTTTTCTTTTCCAAGCAGCGATACACTTCTGAAGTTTTAAGCGACACCGTATTCTCCTTTCTAGTGAATCAAGCCGCGAACAAGTGCGATGATGCTTTCGGCACCGAAACCGACGATCGCGCCGATGACGGCGTAAAACAGATGTTGTCTCGCGTTCGCATGTCCCATAGTGAAGCTGAAGCCGGCAATAACGAGTCCGCAGATCGCGGCGAGCGGGAGCAGCGTACCGACGAGTTTCGATTGCACCGCTTGCAGCGAACTTTCGACGCTACCGAAAGCGAACAACGGAAAGGTACTGATCGCGAGGCACGCCGGGAGCACGAGCTTCAGAAAATTCCGTGTCCAATTTGACGGCGGTTGCTCTGTCGGGAGTTCGTTTTTTTTCAAGTTGCACGAATTGTTCATAAGTAACGACCTCATTGTTCGTTATTGATTTCTCAAATTGAAATGCCGCACGTTTCATCAAAGGGAGTAGGCTCACTCGTACTCCGCGCTTTCTTCTTCATCATCGTCGAGACTATCGACGTCCTCTTCGCCGAGTTCATCGTCCCAGGTAATCGAGTTCAGGGCGCAGAGGACGTCGGCGAAGTATCCCGAAATGTCGGAGTTCCGCTTTTCTTCGTAGGGGATCAACTGCAAAATTTCTTCGAGCCGGTTGTAAGTGGCGAGTGCGATATCGTGCTCGGAGTGGGCCGTCCAACCGTCGATGTCGTTTTCTAGAAAACGCCGAAGCGAATCCATCGCGCTATTCAATTCGACGTGAGACTCGTCGCACGTAGTCAGATCAAAAAGCTCTTCAACCCGCTCGAGAAGCGATTCGTTTAAGCGCATGACGGACCTCCGCTGCTAACAGATAGGGACTCATTTTCGACAATCCTGCGTTTCAGACGAGACACCGCCGCTTCAAGGACTTGCTCGGCGAGATTCACGCCGCACCGGAGGTCTCGGGCGATCTCCGATAGTGTGAAGTCACACCAAAAATGGAGGTAGATGACTCGTCTCTGAGTTTCGGAGAGTTCAACGAGCGCGGCCCTCAGTGCTGAATGCTCAATATTTTTAAATTCTTTTATTTGCGCAGCTGGGTCGTACACTCTGGCCTCCTTCAATTGTGATGAAGAGGCGCGAGCCGAAATCGTTTCGCCGATCGCAACGACGGAATCACACGCACCTCTCATAAAGCGGCGGGTGCTAACACTTTCCCCGTGATGTCTTTTTTTCAGACGTGAAAGCGCACGAGCTTTGATCTGATGAACTCCGGCTCCGGTCATATTTAGATGGGCGGCGATCTGCCTGTCGGTCTGACCTTCAAAAAAGATATGGCGCAGAACGGTCGCTGCTCGCGGCGCAAGTTCGGACAAAAGCGATTCGCATCGGTCTTGATTCGCTTGAGTCAGCTCGTGATCGAATTGTTCAAAGATCGACTGGATTTGTTCTTCGCATAGATCGTCGTACATATGTGGCGGCAGGATCGACTCACGTCGCGAAGTCTCTAACCATTCAAGGTAGGCCGCCCATGTTTCCGAATTCCATTGTAAAGCTAGCGATCTGATTTGTGAGTCCGGCCTTCTCACGCCGTCGTAGGTTAACCAAGGTCTTGATTGATTCGATGCCACTGCTGCTCTCCCTGCGCGCGATTGTTCGTTGCCGCGTGCGAGGGACGTGGTTTGCGAGTTCAGGCCCATCGCGTGCCACACGAGATAAGCCTCCGAATCAATTGAAGAAGTCTAAGAAATGAGGGGTGCGTGCGAAATCGCACTTTTTGATGGTTTGCGTGCGATTTCGCACGTCGGTTTTCGTGATCTGATTGATTTCAATGAGTTAGGAGCGTGCGGAATCGCACGCTGTGCGGGTTAGCCGCACGCTCGCAGCCCGCAATATGAAAAGCGCGAGAGGGCTCGCGCTCGGGTAACCGTGACTTTTAGCTCAAGGAAAGTTTTAGATTCGATCGGCGTCCCCCCACCACTCTGGGCGCAGGGGCTATATGAATCCGATTCGGCAGCCAATCAAAACGCAGTGTTTTAAAGTGCGCCCTTCTGACGGCCTCCGGAGTCGGGCTGCAGGTTTTCCCAAGGTCTGGCGCGCAGTCCACGCCCTCATTCGCTAGCCCGGGCGGAGGCGCGTCCCCCAGCCCGCGCGGAAATAGACGAAGGCGGGGCTGACCCAGCCGCGACAAGGATCGATTGAGTTTTGTTCAGCTGGCACGGATGACCTCCACCGGTTGCCGACAAACATTTGGTCAGGTTCTTTCGATTTTTCCCTACGGTTTCATTTAGTTCGTGAAAGATGTAAAATCCGACTTTTGACGTCGCCAGTGTTGCGAACCGTGGAAGGTCATCTTGAAATACAAATTGGTTAAGCCATTCGTACTGAGTGCTCTCTTGCTGAGTGCATGTTCTAAAAACGATGGCACACCGCCCACAGCGGCGGCAGCTCCCGTTGATCCCGTCGTTGCGGAAAAATGGTGCTCGGTTGTTACGATGGTCCCTGGTTTTCAAATCATCGAGCGTTATTCATTCCAAGGCGCCAATGACAAAAATGAAGTTGGTATTGAATATTTCACGCTGGACGCGGGCTCGCAGCCGAAACTTTATCAGGCACCCTGGAAAAGCAGTTGGTCGAAAGGGACCGAACCATTCATGGGCTACTCAGTTGAGTTGAGTGCCAAGGATACCGGCAAGTCTGGTGAAGAGGTCGACCAGCTTGAAAAAGTTCAATCTACACTTCAGACAAGATACCCGAGTCTTAAAAAGCCGCTTCAAAACCTTGGTTCAGTCGACACGTTAAAGATAACTCACTCGGATTTTATGAGCTCCAAAAGCTACGCAAAAACTGCGTTTCCATGTTCAAGTATTTCGGCGAGTTTCGCTGCGACTGAACCCACGAACCCGTTTATTGAGCTCAGCGTACTGTTGTATCAAGTGTCGTCGGCAACTATTTCTAAGTCATTCGCCGAACAGGCTATATTCCTGGCTGCGCCGATCACGCCATTGCGCGCACAGGATGAAGAGCTTGCGGGAACCAATTGGTGCGCAATCAGATACTCGAGTGAGAGCTTCATTTGGTTCGACGTTCTTGCGTTCGGGGAAAAGCGTTTTGTTAGCTCGTCTGCAGGAACATTCAGCAAACTTTATCCTAACGAGCGCCCACGCGAAAACAGTCGAAGTTTAGATACTTCGGAAACCTCGATGTTTGAAATCGTGTCGATGGATGGAGGAGTACTTGGAGAGCGGCCGTCACCTTGGATTAAAGACGCCAAAGATCAAAGCTACTTCACGCTTGCACGCGATGGACGCGGTGTTCGGGCTCTAATGCGCGGCTCGGACTTCCGCAGGTCGCCGCTTCTCTCGACCAGTTTTTCGGACACATTTTTTGACTGTTCTAAACCGTTGCCGGATACACTCGAAAAGGAATATGGACCAAGGTTGTTGCATTTCGTTACGCGGCTTCGCGAAAAGCTTTAGCTGGAAATGGGTGGTTTCTTTTTTTCCAAAGGACGGCACCGCTACACTGATTTTAAAAACGCTGCCTTCGCTGGCAGTAAGTTGACCGTAGGCCTCGTTCATCCTGAGCGGGGCTGATTCGTTTCCCCGTCGAGACTCGGCCGAAAAAGTCGGGCGCCGCGACTTTTCGCGAAACTTGTCCCCATCGGCCGATTTCAACGTTGGTCATAAACCGTCGCTAGATGACCGCCGAGGCGCGCGCTACAGAACCAGCGCTACCTGGCCACTTTCGAAAACGTCGATTTTGTCCCCTTCCTGGACTGACCAGGAGGGCTCCGGCGGACCTGATTCGGAGGCAGCCTGGATTGATTAAGTTTTGTTCAATTGGCAACACAGTCGAACTTTTAGACATGCAAAAGATAAATACAACCGAACAGGGCAAGGGAGTTGTGGTGGGCCGATTGTGTTAGTCTGCGAATTCTCTAATCTGCGGATAGGAATCTCGAATGGGTCGAAACATCTATGGCTTACTAATTTTGGCGGTGATCTGGCAATTGGCGAGCTCCGCTAATGCACAAACCTATCTGTTGCCCGCGCATGTGTCTCAATCGATAGATTCCTACAACAGAAACATCGGCCCGATCACAAGTTTTAATTACACAGATCGAACAACTTTGCGTGTGCACGAGTGTTCCATCATCAAGAATCGTCAATACAGCTGTCGCTCCCGGCCGTTTTCTAGGGGGCCAGATTGCCCGGGTCCGGATTGTCCCAATGATCTGGGTGTGGAGCCGGTTCAGTCACTGGTGATCAATTTCAGAGGCGGAACAAAATTTTATTGCAGTGGTGAAATCAACACGACCGATCTTAGTTGCAGATCTGAGTCTGAACTAAGGAATTGCCCGGGACCTGGTTGCCCAAATTAGTCCGGAACAAATCAGGTGACACTTGTTACGAAGCTGACCCGCGCTCGAAATCGCTAGCGCGACGCTGTCGAGAATTTGTCGATTTTACTATCGCTTCAAAGAGCGCAATCACCTGACCGACGCTTTTCAAAACTCAG
>JALHOI010000196.1 GCA_022843085.1 Pseudobdellovibrionaceae bacterium | reverse complement strand
GGCTTTGAGTCGTTCGAGTTCGGGCCGGTAGTAAATGTCTTCTTTGTGCCGAACTCCGAACAGCAAACGGTAGCGAAGGTCTGGGTACTTTTTTAAGTTCGATTCGATAAACGAAAAGTGTTGGGAAATGCCTGATCCCGTATTCAAAAAAATAATCTGTTCGGTGGGCGGCTCTTTAAAGAGAACACGTCCGAATGGGCCCGTGAAGTCGAGAGTCGCACCTTCTTTTAAATCCCAGACAAATTTTGAGGCGAGGCCGCCATCGACATACTTGAAGACGAGTCGGTAGCCGTCTTTTTGTTCATCAGTCGACGCAATCGAGTAAGCGCGAAGCGCTGGTTTTGGCGACCCGGGAACATGCAGCATCACAAACTGACCGGCTCGAAACTCGAAGTCTTTCGGCTCGGTACAAGAAATAAAAAGTTCTCGAATCTGCGGCGTGTAGTCGCAAATTTTTGTGACCGTCATTTTTCGAATGAGTCGTGTCGGGTGAATCGTCTTCGGTTGCGGCACACCCGTATTCGGAGTCGACGTCATAACAAGTCTCAACGCCGCTCAGGCGTCACGGCCTGAATAAGGCGAGATCGCTCTTTTTTGTAAAGTTCAAGAGACTCGCGAATGACGGTGAGAGCCTGATCGCGATCAAGAAAGCCATCGACGACAACCGCTTTCTTCTCGAGCAGCTTGTAGTCTTCGAAAAACCGCTGCACTTCTTTCAAACGGTGTGGGGGAAGTTCAGTGATCGAAGTGTAGTGTGAAAATTCGGGGTCGTTCGCATGAACCGCGATAATCTTGTCGTCGGCCTCGCCCTGATCTTTCATCTTCATCACGCCGATCGGAATCGCTTCCATCAAAGTGCCTGGCGCGACGGTTTCTTGGCCAAGAACGAGAACGTCCAAGGGATCATTGTCTTCGCAGTAGCTTTGGGGAATGAAGCCGTAGTTCGCCGGGTAGTGGACGCTTGAAAACAGAACCCGGTCGACTTTAAGTAGGCCGCTTGGCTTGTGAAGCTCGTACTTATTTTTTGAACCCTTCGGAACCTCGATGAAGACAAGAATCTTACCGGGTGCCTCAGAGCCTACTTCGACGTCGTGCCATGGATGCATAGGCAACGAGTGTACTCAGGCCGCTTCCGTGTGTCGATAACATCTTGCGTTGTTGATCAAAACGTCGACGCACTCGCGGTAGGGTCCGGCTCATGGCGAATCATGGCGGTCAAAGTTCGAGCAGAGGTTTAAACGGCGAAGCACCAGGGCTTGGTGGCGGGGTCAAGGGCGTCGCCGTTGTGCAGGCTCCGGGCGGAGTCTTGAAAACCGCGTTTGTCGGCGGTGCTTCGAAGGGAATCGGGCGAGCGGTGGCGCGGCACCTCGCTTCGCGCGGTATCCGTGTCATTGCGTGCGGACGATCTGAAGCCGATTTGAAAAATCTGATCGACGAATTGCCGCTGATCGAAGTGAAGGGCGCGACACATCTCGACAGCGAACTGAAAACACACAAGGCCTTCGCCTGCGACCTCATGAAGACCCATGAGCTTGAAGGCCACTTAAAAAAACTCGTGCTTGAAATGGGCGCTGTCGACATCTTGGTTTTGAATTCAGGTGGGCCTAAAGGTGGCCCGATTCTCGAGGCCCATCCCCAAGAGTTTCGAGATGCGATGGAAGGGCACTTGATCGCAAATCAAATTCTTACGAAGACCTATGTCCCGGGAATGAAAAGTCGCGGTGGAGGCCGCATCGTTGCGGTACTTTCGACCTCAGTTCGTCAGCCGATTGCTGGCCTCGGAGTTTCGAACACGGCACGTTGGGCGATGACCGCGTGGGCCAAAACTTTGGCCGGCGAACTTGCGCCGCACGCGATCACGGTGAACCTTGTTTTGCCTGGCTTCACGAAGACCGGCCGACTTGACGAGCTTGCAAGCGCGGCGGCGACGAAGCGCGGAATTACTGACGACGAAGTCCGCGACGAGTGGATTAAGTCGACGCCCATGGGCCGCCTGGGTGACCCAGAAGAAATAGCGGCCGCGGTTGCCTTTTTTGCGTCTCCGGCGGCGTCTTTTATCACCGGTCAAGCTCTTGCCGTCGATGGTGGCCGATTGGGGTCGGTTTGAAATTCGACATTTTCTTTTCGATTTGCCAAACGCCCGTCGACGGCTACACACCGTCGGAAAAAGTCATGTTCGCAAATTTTTTCGATCAGGCCATCTTGGCCGATGAATTGGGTTACGGGTGCGCTTGGGTGGCCGAAACGCATCTCAGCTGCCAGGTTCAGAAAAAAAATCCAGGCGCGGTAATTCCGCACTTTGAGGGCGAGATCGGTCTCAACACCGATGTTTTGCAGCTGGCCCACGTTCTCTTGGCGCGAACCAAAAGAATTGCGATCGGGTCGGCCATTCGAAACATCCAGTGCAACGGTGGCCCGATCGCACATGCCGAAGCAATCAAGATGTTTATGTCGCTTCACGACGCGTTTCCCGAGAATCAAAATAGACTGCTCGAGATCGGCTTTGCGGCCGGGCGGTTTCCCTTCTCGAATTCTCCTTACGGAGTTTATCCTCGAAACTCAGTTGAAAAAGCGGCATGGCCCGCACTTCGTGGTCTGGTGTTTCAAGAGGCGACCGAAATTTTTCTTCGTTTGCTGAAGGGTGAGATTCTGGGGTCCAACTCGATTCGTCCAAAATTTTTAGATCGAACAAATTTTCGATCCGACGAGGACTGGCACAAAGTTTCTGGCGGCACGTCGGATCGAATTCCGGTTGCGCCGTTTTGGAAATTCGATCCGGTCGGAGTCATTCCGTTTGAAGCTCCGATGAAACATCTGCGCCTGACGATCGGGGCTCACGACGCTGAAACCCAGAATTTTTCGAACACCATTTTGCCCGTCGGTGTCTTCAATCTTTCGATCACTCCCAGCGCGCAGATCGAAGAAACTCACGCGCGAATGCAGAGCCACTACAACTCAACACCGTGGGGTGCGTCGAACGGAGTTTGGTCGAGAAGCTTGATGCCACGAACGGCTCTCGTCTTCATCAATGACAACCGCGAGAAGGCCAAGGCGCAAGCTGCGCGCGCCGTCGAAACTTACTGGAAAGCCGTTGAAGGTACGCTCGATCCGAAAAAGGTGGCCCAGGCGGTCGATAATGCGATTGTCGGCGATCCGATAGAGGTGGCCGAAGCGATGAGTCAGCGGTATCACGACGACGACCGATTGATGCTTTGGTTTGATTTTAACAATCACGATAACGAATCTGTCAAAAAATCGATGCGACTCTTTTTTGAAAAGTCGGCACCACTTATCAAAGCGGCGAAGAATTCTTTAAACCGCGATGAGGTTGCTCGTGGTTAAAGCGTCGGACGATACGTGGGTGCCGCTTGTTGACTACCGCAGAAATGGGGTCAGCGAGGTGACCATTCATGGTGCCGTGTCGTGGGTCAGCGGTAGAAACTTGATCCACGCCTGGGGCGGAAACGTCATGTGTTACGGGCGGTCGATGATGAAGCCGCTGCAGCTAAAGGTCTTCGCAAAGGATCTCGATCAGATTTTGTCGATCGAGTCTAAAGCCGTGTCGGTCGCATCTCACAACGCCGAGCCCGAACACATTCAGGCTATCCAGGCGATTTTGAAACCAAGTGAAATGGGTTTGATGCAGACTCCATTTGCGCTACCGATGGTGCAGTTCGGGCGACAAATGCGCCGAGCTCGTCGCTGGTACCACCCGTGTTCAGGAAAGCACGCCGCTATTTTGCGCGGCTGCCAGCTTCGAGGCTGGTCGCGTGTCGGTTACACGTGGCCGCATCATCCTTATCACCAGCACTATCTCAATGTCGTTCGGCGTGCACTTGGGCAACAATGGAACCCCCAGGTCACAGCGAAAGACGGCTGCGGCCTTCCCACCATCTCGATGACGGTCACTGAACTAGCGCGCGTCTATGCAGACCTTGCAGTGACCCGCGACGAAGATTGGATCTGGCAAGCGATGACAGAGAAGCCCGATCTGGTCGGTGGTTTTAACCGGCTCGATTCGACGATCTTAAAAAGCTGCGGCGGCCTTGTTATCGCCAAAGAGGGCGCCGACGGTCTCTTGGGGCTTGCGATCAAGCACCCCGAGTTTCCTGAAGGCTTAGGAATTGTCATCAAAGTCGCACACGGTTGGGACACGACTGCGACTTGGTTCGTGGCCCGCTACGTTCTTGGTGTACTCGGATTCAAACTGCGCAATCCCTATCGCCTCGACCGACAGAAGGCCTACATTGTAAGCGATCTTATTCCGCCAAAACTGCGGCATCGGTTGACAGACATCGAACCCTTTGATGCCTGGGACCCCGATGAAGACCGATGGGAATTCGATTTTCAAAAGTATGTCTCAAACGAAGGCCCGCACGGCCGCGAAGGAATGGTTGGAGATCGCCTGTGATTCGAATTCAAAATTTCATTGGCGGAGAATTCTGTGCGCCGGTCGGCGGTGCCTACATCGTCTCAGTCAACCCCACAACTGAAGATGCGTACCTCGAAATTCCGCGAAGCCAATCTGCCGATGTTGATCTTGCGGCGAAAGCCGCCGCAAAAGCTTTTCCGGCTTGGAGCGCGCGCAAAATCGAAGATCGCGCTGAGATTCTCGACCGAATTGCTTTTGGTATCGAGGCTCGCCGTGACGAGTTGGCCAACGCTGAAAGTGCCGACCAGGGAAAAAGCGTTTCAATTGCCATGTCGCTCGATATTCCGCGAGCGGCCCATAATTTTAGATTTTTCGCAGGCGCTGCTCGCCACGAGGTGTCGGTCTCAGCACCTCTTGATTCTAACACGATGTCGTACGTTCGGCGCGAGCCGATCGGCGTTGCGGGACTCATAAGCCCATGGAACCTGCCACTTTATTTGTTAACTTGGAAAATCGCGCCCGCAATCGTCTACGGCAATACCTGTATCGCAAAACCCAGCGAGCTGACGTCGCACACCGCTTTCATCCTGTGCGAAATCATGCGCGATGCGGGGGTCCCGCCCGGCGTCGTCAACCTCGTTTTTGGTTTGGGCGCCGAAGCCGGCCAAGCGCTCGTCGAGCACCGTGATGTCCCGCTGATTTCATTCACGGGTGGAACCGTCACTGGCCGCAAGATCGCGCAAGCGGTGGCGCCGCAACTGAAGAAACTGTCACTCGAACTCGGCGGTAAGAACCCCACAATCGTTTTTAAAGATGCCGACCTTAAAAAACACATGAAAATGATCGTCCGTTCCTCATTTTTAAATCAGGGCGAAATCTGTTTGTGCGGTTCACGCATCTACGTTGAACGAGGTCAGGACCCGACCTTCTACAACGCGTTTGTTCAAGAGTTCGTACGCGAAACCCGTGCGCTTATTGTTGGCGATCCGACCGATCGGAAAACCTTCATGGGGCCACTTGTGTCTCGCGACCATCGCGAGAAGGTGCAAAGTTACGTTGAACTCGCACAAAGTGAAGGCCTCAAACTTTTGTGCGGTGGTAAAATTCCAGCGTCCCAACCGCGCGGATTCTTCTTTGAACCGACGGTCTTTAGTGTCGAAGCTCAGCACGCGGCGCGAATTCAACACGAAGAAGTTTTTGGCCCGGTCGTAACGATCGCGCCGTTTGATTCAACAGACGAAGTCGTCGCCCATGCGAACAGCACCCGTTACGGGCTGGCCGCATCGATTTGGACCGAGTCACTGACCTCTGCACATGCCACAGCGGCAAGGCTTCATGCCGGCACCGTTTGGATCAACACCTGGATGGCGCGAGACTTACGAATGCCTTTTGGCGGAGTCAAAGAATCGGGTCTCGGCCGCGAGGGCCAACTCGATTCCGTGCAGTTTTTCACTGAACCTAAAACCATCTGCCTACGCTACGACTGACCGCCCTTCGAAACTTCGCAGCCCCAGACGCCTGAGCGGTCGAGCGCGAGTTAACTTCGGTTGCGCGCATCGCACCCGTTACGACTCTGCTCCAAGTAGCCGATCGGCTACTTGGAGCAGAGTGAGCTCTTTGCAGAGCAGGCCCACCCGCTGCGCCCCTGGGGGCAGTTCGTCGGATCACATGGCACTTGAAGAGGATCTGATAGACGAGCCCCACTCGCGTCGAAACTGCGAATCGGGCCGCGCACCCAAACTGCGCGCCGGGCCGCGCTTCGGATTACGATCGCTTTCGATGGATGGTTTTCTGCGTGGTTGGTGTCGCTCGCGAGATGCATCTGAAGCGCGTATGGCGAGGCTTAAGTCAATTTCGGAACGAAAAAAAACGAAGCGAACTCTTGAAGACTGGATAGAGTTTCGTGAGGTTCGTTTAGCGAAGCGACCGAGTGTTTATAGGGATCACTCTTCGGTTCGGCGAAGAAAAATTGCAGCATTG
>JALHOI010000195.1 GCA_022843085.1 Pseudobdellovibrionaceae bacterium | reverse complement strand
CCGACGAGATCGCCGATCCCGGCAAGATCGACTTCTTCCTGACGGTTAACGGCGAGCCGAGGCAGCGTTCGAACACGCGGTTCCTCGACTACGACGTGCCGAGGCTGATCGAGTTCGCAGCTTCGCCTACTTGCGACGCCAAAACAGCCGATCGTAATGATCAAGCGCCTCGCGCCAATCCTTCTCTGAAATTTGCTGAGACAGTCGCCGAAGCTTAAGTTCAGGAAGTGTTTCAGAATCAAGAAGTATCCGACGAAAACTCGGATGTTCGTCAAAGTTCGGAGCCAGCTCGAACATCAGCGCTGAAAATCCGGCGAGATCCGAAATCGTTTGAAAACCATAGCTTCGGCCCCGCTCGACAGAAATAGCAATTCGAGCTTCAAGTTGAGCGCGGTTGAGATGCTGGATCGCCTTCGCATGGTAATTTCGAAGATGCCAGTAAATGACTTTGATCAAATCTTGTTCGATCGCAGCGGTACACGCCTCAAGCTGAGTACGCTCGAGGTCAAGCAGGCAAGCCTCGGGCCGCACATTTCGCCTCGAGCGTGAACCCAAAGGCGATTCGTGCAAGCGAATGTCCATCGTCTCAAGATCTGGCAGACCGAACGCATCGATAGGTCCAAAAAATTTTGCGATAGCATCGTCTGTCCAGGTATTTAAAAGCACGCCAAGCACCGAGGCGTCATGGAATCTCAGAAAATAAGGATTCTCGTCAGGCCCGCGCGCAATCACAAATCGCTGCATATGATCTGCGAGATCCGAAAGCGAAAAACGTGAAACCACGAAGATGCCCCAGCGTTCGGTCGAAAGCCCGTCGAGAATCAACGACAGTCCTTCTATGGGAACTTGCACGAGCCTCGGCGGCTCGTAGGTCACTCGATCCCAGGCGATCATCTCAAAAAACTGGGGATCTGTGTCGCGCAACTCAAGCCTGCGGCTCGGTTCGAATGAGAAGTTTTCGAAGTACGGATCCACGAGGGCAAAGAGCTTCCCCTGCATGGCGAACGTCGCAAGTCGTTCGCGCGAAGCAATGGATCTGCCGCGAACAACTTGCGCTTCATTTTCTAAGACAGAGTTTAATCTCGGCGCACCCATCACTTCGCTATCGGAGAAACGCGGTCAGGGCCTCAGGGCTGGTCTCGATTCGAGACGCTTTTCAGCGAAATTTTTTATAGGTTTCAATATAGCGGTCTTTATAGCGGTCTTTGTTGATTCACTGTTGGACCGCAAGCCGACCGCAAATCGATCGCAAAAAACAGTGCGTCAGAAAAATGACTGCTTTAACGAGTGGCATTTTTCTGACGACCGCTCGACAGAAATTCGACAGGTGACGCGAGCGCTCTTTGACAGGCTACGCCAAAAAAACCGGCAGGAAACCCCGCGAAATGACGCAAAAACTAGGAATTTGGCAGGGCTAACGTGATGATCTCGGTGCCCGAAATTTGATGTCGAATTTTATTAAAATCCGATCCGACGTTTGGTCTTAAATCCTCTTTGACAGAAAAAAAGACGCGCGAGTAGCGTCGAATCATCGGGACATCGGTTCCAAACAGGAACCGGCCCGAACAGAAACCGGCCCAAACCCACAGCCAGCCGGACGCAATACGGCCGTACTCAACACGAGGAACTCCATGATGGAAACGCAGATGGAAACGCAGATGGAAACGCAGACGACGACGACACCACGAGACCCAGCAACCGCAACGACTGCTGTCGCCAGTGGCCCAACCACTCACGTCTCGGCTCACGGCTCTGTTCAAGGCTCTGGGCCCGGCATGCCTAATCTGACTCATTCGATGCGTGTTAAGAAACGCGATGGTCGGCTCGAACCGGTGAACGTATTAAAAATCGTCGACCGTGTAACGCGTCTCTGCGGTGGGCTCAACGAAATTGATCCTCACCGCGTCGCGATTCGCGCGATTTCAGGTCTCTATGACGGAGCAACAACCAAAGAGCTCGACGATCTTTGCGTTCAGACGGCGTCGCTTCTTATCAGTGAAGAACCTCAGTACTCCCTGCTTGCCGCTCGTCTTCTTTCGACCTACATCGACGAAGAAGTCGTGACACTTGGCGTGCGCAATTTTCACGAATCGGTCGCATTTGGTTTTGCGAAAGGTATTATCGCCAAGAACACCCATGACTTCGTCATAAAGAATCGCGAGAAACTTGAAGCCGCAATCAACCCGGCGAGAAATACCCTGTTCGAATATTTTGGTCTTCGAACCGTTCATGACCGCTACTTGCTAAAAGATCCGAAGAGCCGCGCCGTCTTCGAAACGCCTCAGTACTTTTTTATGCGTGTTGCGTGTGGGCTCGCTCAGTCTGCCGAAGAAGCTATCGAGCTGTACGAACTGATCTCACGTCTCGATTACATGCCTTCGACGCCGACCTTGTTTAACTCGGCGACGCTGCGCCCACAGATGTCCAGCTGCTACTTGCTCGACTCTCCACAAGATGACCTGGGTTCGATTTACTCGAAATATACCGATATCGCGCTGCTTTCGAAGTTCGCCGGCGGAATCGGTGTCGCGTACCACCGCGTGCGCTCGCGCGGGTCGCTTATCAAAGGTACCAATGGCCATTCGAATGGAATCGTGCCGTGGCTGAAAACGCTCGATTCATCAGTTGCAGCGGTCAATCAAGGCGGCAAACGAAAAGGTGCCTGCTGTGTTTACCTTGAGAGCTGGCACGCCGACATTGAAGAATTCTTAGAGCTTCGCGACAATACTGGGGACGAAGCCAAGCGCACCCACAACTTAAATCTCGCAAACTGGGTTCCCGATTTGTTTATGGCGCGAGTTGAGAGCGATCAAACCTGGTCGCTGTTTGATCCGAAGGTCGTTCCGCACTTTACAGATCTTTTCGGCAAAGAGTTCGAGGCGGCGTACCTCGCAGCAGAAGAGAAAGGTCTATTCGCACGCCAAGTCAAAGCGCGCGATCTTTACGGCCGCATGATGAAGACGCTCGCTCAAACCGGCAACGGTTGGATGACCTTCAAAGATGCATCGAACACGAAGGCAAATCAGACAAAAGTCGCTGGCAACGTGATTCACCTCTCAAATCTTTGCACTGAGATTTTAGAAGTGACATCCGACAGTGAAACCGCTGTCTGCAATCTCGGTTCGGTGAATCTCGGCCGCCACATCACGACCACTGAAGGTCCTGCTGCGTTCGACTTCGATAAACTGACGAAGACGGTTCGTACAGCGGTGAAGTTCTTAGATCGCGTCATCGACATCAACTACTACCCAACACCCACAGCCGGTCATTCAAACTCGAAGTGGCGCCCGGTCGGTCTCGGTGTCATGGGCCTTCAAGATGCATTCTTCAGGCTTCGCCTGCCGTTTGATTCGGCCGCTGCGCGCGAACTCTCGAAACGCGTCCAAGAAGAAATTTATTACGTCGCGCTCGAAACGAGTTGCGAGCTCGCAGAGAAATTTGGTCCTCATCCCGCATTTAAAGACACGAGGGCTTCAGACGGTGTTCTTCAATTTGATCTATGGGGTGTTAAACCGACGAATCCCGCTCGTTGGGAAGCGCTGCGAACAAGAATTGTGAAGTCAGGGCTTCGCAATTCACTGTTGATTGCCATCGCACCGACCGCGACGATCGCTTCAATCGTCGGCTCGTACGAGTCGATCGAACCGATGGTTTCGAACTTATTCAAACGCGAAACGCTTTCTGGAGAATTCCTTCAGGTGAACAAGTATTTGATCGAAGAGCTGAAGGGTTTGAACCTTTGGAACGACCGAATCCGCAACGAGATCAAAAAGGCCGAAGGTTCGATTCAAGGAATTGCCGATATTCCAGCAACTGTTCGCGAGATTTACCGAACAGCATGGGAACTACCGATGAAAGCATTGATCGAGATGGGCGCAGATCGCGGCGCATTTATCGACCAATCGGCAAGCCTGAACCTCTTCCAAGAAAGTCCGACGATCGGCAAGTTGTCGTCGATGTACATGTACGCTTGGAAAAAAGGAATCAAGTCGACTTATTACCTTCGATCACGCCCTGCGACCTCGATTGCAAAAGTCACTTTGACGTCGAAAGACGAAGAAGCACCGACAGCGGCGGGTCAAGCGGCGGCGGCAGACGCGGCTTTACTTGCGACAGCTCAAGCAACAACACTTGCGACAGCTCAAGCAACAACACTTGCGCAAGCTCAAACAAATGTGAACGCGAGTGCAGCTCTAGCAGCCGGTGAGAAAAAAGTTTATTCTGATTCCGATGCGATCGCATGTTCTTTGGAAAATCCAGAATCCTGCGAGGCGTGTTCTTAAGTTAATTATTCAGCTGGCGTTCAAGGATTTGAACGCCAAACCATTATTCCTGCATGAAAGCAGAAGGAAAAAGCACCATGTTGTTATCACCAGGTTTTAATCTCACGCTTCGGCCCATGAAGTACCCAACGTTCTACGAGATGTACAAAGACGCGATCAAAAACACGTGGACCGTCGACGAAGTGGACTTTTCAAAAGACACGAATGATTTGGCAACAAAGCTGACACCTGCCGAGCGTCACCTCATCAATCGTCTTGTTGCTTTCTTTGCGACCGGCGATTCAATTGTGGGTAACAACCTCGTGTTGAATTTGTACAAACACATCAATGCGCCCGAGGCTCGCCTTTATCTTTCGCGTCAGCTCTACGAAGAGGCGTTGCACGTACAATTTTATCTTACACTTCTTGATACCTATATTCCCGATCACGACGAACGAGAAAAAGCGTTTGCAGCTGTTGAAAACATTCCGTCGCTTAAGCGAAAAGCTGATTTCTGTTTTAAGTGGATGGATTCCATCAACACTCTCGATAAACTCGACACTCAGCAAGAACGCCGTCGCTTCTTGATGAATCTGATTTGTTTCGCGACTTGCGTTGAAGGCTTATTTTTCTTTGCGGCTTTTGCTTACGTCTACTTCTTGCGATCAAAGGGTTTACTCGACGGTCTGGCCAGCGGCACAAACTGGGTTTTCCGCGACGAATCAGGCCACATGGGCTTCGCGTTCAAGGTGATCGAGACAGTTCGACAAGAAGAACCTGAACTTTTCAATGATCAGATGAAAGACATGGTCGTCGCGATGCTCGAAGATGCGGTCGAATGTGAAATGCAATTTGCCGAGGACATCTTAGGAGGAGGAGAACTTGGTGGCGGAATCGCGGGTCTCTCTCTAACGGATATGCGCCAGTACCTGCAGTTTATTGCCGATCAGCGAATGATGGCACTCAATATTCCGCCGCGGTTCAATTCGAAGAATCCCTTTGGCTTTATGGAACTTCAAGACGTTCAAGAGCTGACAAATTTCTTCGAGCGCCGTGTATCAGCCTATCAGGTCGGCGTCTCGGGCCAAGTCAGCTTTGACGAAACCTTCTAAGAAGGTACCTGGTTCCTTTGCAGAAACGGCGCGTTAACCACGCGCCGTTTCTTTTTACGGAAGACGAATGAATAACATTGAAGATAAAAACGCAGGCTTCATGGGCACAGCCGCTTCTTCACAGTCCTCGCGTTACACAGGCCTCTTAAGATTTCTAGCCTACCAGCTGATTTGGTGGATGCTTGTCTACTCGGTAAAAATTGAAGCCCAGTCTGGCGTCGCTCAGCTGTCGAACTTACTTGCGCTCATCGTCAGCGTGGTTTCGCTGAATCTCATCATCTCGCGCAAGAAAACTTCAAGACCTAGGCTTTTGATGATGGCTCTCGTTGTTTTCGGATTCGCTGTCGATTCAATCTCAATTTCACTTGGCTTGATCGAAACAGCACCGACCTATCAACTGATGAAAAATCTTAGCGTTGGTCCGGCGTGGCTATTTGCCATCTGGATTTCATTTGCTGCCATGTGCATCATTTCAGTCTCACCCGATTCACGAAAGTTATTTTCAACAAGCCTTAAACGCGCCGCGACCCTTTTTGTGCTCGTACTTTCAGGCGCAATCGGCGGGCCGCTGAGTTACATGGTGGGCGAGCCGCTTGGAGTCATGACCCTGCCGATGCGGCCGAATTCGATCATCGTGCTAGGGATTCAGTGGGCCCTGTTGTTTCCGGCCTTTTTAGTGACGGCGTGGTTTGTTCAGAATTCCGACACTAAAATTCCGACGTAAAAA
Source organism: Pseudobdellovibrionaceae bacterium (assembly GCA_022843085.1). GTDB lineage: Bacteria > Bdellovibrionota > Bdellovibrionia > Bdellovibrionales > JAMPXM01. The sequence goes on along the minus strand of JALHOI010000195.1, from coordinate 267 downwards.
ATCCGGCACCTTGGGGGTGTCGGATTTATTTCAAGCTTAGAATGCCAAGCTTCAAAAAACGAAAAAGCGAACTAGTTCGTTTTTGTTTCTTCTTGGATCGTTTCTTTAACGTCTGCTGCAGCTTTCTTCGCTTTCATGTTTGCTTTTTTACCAGCCTTAGCCATTTTTTTTCCGCCCTTAGCGGTTGCCGCTTCGACTTTCTCGCCGGCCTCCTGCATTTTAGTCGCTGCTGCATCTGCAGCAGGGGCTGCATGAGTCGCTGCCGAG